>NZ_JEXG01000044.1:0-31844 GCF_000581275.1 Acinetobacter sp. 809848 | reverse complement strand
TTTACCTACCTTTAAAGCTGCAGGTGGTTTGAGTGTACAAGTTCCAATAAGTGAAAAAGACGTTAATAAGGTGGAGCTACGTGATGCGATTCTTGATTTATCTAAAAAACCAGGAAATGAATATTTAAAAGAATTAGTGAATCGAAAAGATGTAGATTGGCAAAAAGTTTTACTAACTCAAAAAGACTGGGACTATAAACAGCAAGGTCTTACAGCTGCTGGCGCTGCAATTATTGTGATTATTATAACGATTGTAACCATGGGTACAGGAACTGCTGCAGCGGCAGGAGCGGCTGGAGGAACAGCAGCAAGTGGGACTACAGTTGGTTTGGGCGCAAGTATGATTGGTTCAGCAGGCGTTACAACAGCAACAGTGGGAGGTGTAACCACAATTACAGGTGTTTCAACACTTGGTGCTATGGCAAATGCTGCTATTACAAGTTTAGCAACTCAAGCAGGTGTTAGCTTAATTAATAATGGCGGAGATATCGGTAAGACGCTTAAAGATTTAGGAAGTAAAGATTCAATTAAGAATTTAGCCGCATCTGTAGTTACTGCTGGTTTAATGAGCCAAGTTAGTAGTGCTCTAAATTTAAAACCAGATAGTACAGTTTTATCAGATAGATTAGTAAGTAATTTTACTACATCTGTTGGATCAACTTTAGTACAAACAGCGATTAAAGGTGGTAACTTGGAGGAAAACCTTAAAGTTGCTTTACTTTCAGGACTTGCAGGTGCTGTACAAGGTGAGTTGGCAAGTCAAATTGGTGATAACTTAGATAAGATGGACCCAAGTGTATGGGAATACACAATTCATAAAATAGCTCATGCAGCGGTGGGATGTGCAGCAGCAGCAGCTACAAAAGCAAGCTGTGAAGCCGGTGCTATTGGAGCTGCTGTTGGGGAAATTGTTGCAAGTCTAATGCCTGATCCAGCTAATGGAATCGAATATAATGATGAAGAAAAATTCAAAATTAAGAGTACTGGAAAGGTTGTTGCTGGCGTAGTCTCTGCTTATGCAGGCTATGATGTAAATACAGCAGCTAATTCTGCAGATATAGCAATACAAAATAATTCATTAGTAAGATTAGCTTCTACTGCTGGTAAGATTTTAGTTAAATCATTAGATGAGTTAAATGCTTTTAGAAAAGCAGGGAAAAACTTTACTGTTAATGATCTGAAGGCTTCTATTAAAAAGCAAGGTGCAGATGAGCTGCTTGGTATGGCAGATGATTTATATAGTATTTTTGCAAGAAATACCTCTGATTTTGATAGAGTTATGGCAGCTATTGATTTAGTTGTTGGAACTGATTTAAAGAAAAGTAATGGTGCAGTTAGCCAAAAAATTACTGAACTAAAGAAAGATTTAGATTTTATTAAAACTCAAAAGGATATTAATACAAATAAGGCTGCAAATGTAAATTCAGCTCTAAAATTACGAACTGAGCTTGCGTTCAAGCAAAGTGGTATTTTACAAAATGATGGACGATTGACTCAACAAGCAATTAAGAACTCGCAGGAAATAAAGTTGAAAGATCCTCTTAGAAATCCAAGTGTAGTTCAGGTTCTTACGAAAGATGGTTCTCAGCTGAGTGATTGGGCAAAATTTACAACAGAATCTGTAAAAATGCCAAACGGTCAAAGCATGCAAATTCACTATTATAAGAATATTAAGACGGGTAAAATTGATTATCAAACTAAAGACTACAAAGTAAAAGGAATAGTAAACCCATGATACTTAAGTGTAATGATAGTGATTTGTACGATTTTACTATTGGGAAAAGATACATCTGTTTTGGGGTGCAATTTAATGAATATCGAAATGAAACAAAAGTATCTGTTCGCCGTGATTCTGATGGTACTCCTGTTATTGTAGAAATTTCTAAATTTGAAATAATTAATCCTAGTATACCTGAAGGTTGGGAAATTTCATTTTATAAACAGGAAGATACTATAACTACTACTATTGAACCTAAAGAATTTAGTGGAGCATTTTGGGATGACTATCATGATGGAAATTCTAAAATGGAAAAATTATTTGAAGATACTTATTTAAAGATCTGTAAATTCCATAATTTTTCTATTACGTCTGATTAATTAATTAAAAACCAATAAAAAAGCCTCATAACGAGGCTTTTTTATAATCTTTATTTAATATTCGGATCGCCTTTTTTCAAGAAAAAGCGAATCGCTAACTTTTGTAAAAATGTTCCATAAGGAGGGTGGAAAAGCTGAGTCGGGAAAAACCGATGGCGAATAAATACAGTTTTTGCATGTGAAAGTTCGCGGAAACCTTCCTCCCCATGATATGACCCCATACCTGAGTTGCCGATACCACCGAAAGGAGCATCATGGTTAACTACATGCCAACCCCAATCATTGATGGTCACACCGCCCGAATGAGTTTCACGTAAAATACGATCACGCTCTACCGAGCTATGTGTAAAGAAATAGAGCGCTAAAGGTCGTTCGTCCGATTTCACATAGGTAATCGCATCATCTAAAGAATCATAAGCCACCACAGGTAAAATAGGGCCAAAGAGTTCTTCTTTCATAATGCGCATGTCTGGTGTGCAATTCAGCATGATCTGTACAGGCATTCTACGGCCTTGTTGGTCGAAGCTATACGTGTCGCAAGGAATAATACGGGCACCTTTTTCTTGTGCATCGGTTAAGATATCTTGAATACGTTTTAAATGGCGGTCGTTCACAATGGATGTGTAATTCTCATTGTTTGTGATGTTTTGACCAAACATTTTTATAAAGCTTGATTTTGCAGCATCTACAAACTCATCAATACTTTCTTTTGGAACCAACGCATAGTCAGGTGCTACGCAGATTTGACCACTGTTTGTTGCTTTACCATGCGTAATACGTTTTGCCGCATCGGCAAGCGGGTAGTTGCGGCTTACAATTGCAGGAGATTTACCACCTAACTCAAGTGTAACAGGTGTTAAGTTTTCAGCTGCTGCTCGCATGACGACTTTGCCAATTGCAGGAGAACCCGTAAAGACAATATGATTAAATGGCAAAGAGGTAAATCTTGCTGGGTCTGTAATTTCTTCACCAAACACGGCCACTTCATCTTCATTAAAGACTTCGGCAAGCATGCGTCTTAGCATGGCATTAGTATTCGGTGTAATTTCAGGGAGTTTAATCATGACTCGATTGCCCGCAGCCAAAGCGGCAATGAGGGGGCCAAGTGCTAAATAAACGGGGAAGTTCCAAGGCACAATCACACCAACCACACCTTTAGGTTGGTATTGCACACTTAAACGGTTTGATAAAAATAAAAGCTCGGTACGGCGTTTGCTTGGGCGCATCCAGCGGCGTAAATGATGAATCGCATGATCGGCTTCCAACACAGAGCCAAGCAAATCTAGTAGTTTAGATTCATCAAGTGATCTAGAACTAAAATCGGAATTAATCGCAGCAGCTAAAGCATCTTGATAACGGATAATTTGTTTTTTAAGTTGATGCAGTTTTGTGCGACGTGCTTCAAGACTTGGATAGGGATCTACCTCAAAATTGGCACGTTGTTTGGAAAAAATAAGTTCCATATGTTCAGTGGCAGAGCCGCTATATTTTTTTAAGGTGGAGCTTTCCATTATTGTTCCTTCCATACTTTTGCTTATCATACTTTATGCTTGAAGCGTCGTATGGTCGATGTTAAATTGAGACAGCAAGAGGTAGTTTAGTGCCATTATGCACGTCACTCTAGGGATGGTGTGAATTAAATGCCTAATAATGTTTATAAAAATGCGAATAGTGTTATCGAAGGAAATTATGATAATACATCTCTGGGTTCGAATACATATTTGCTAGGTTTGACCAGTTTATTTGATGAAATGGGTTTGCAAGGCCATTCAATATTAGATGTTCTATCTGGCACAAATATTTCGCCAGATGCGATGAATCAATCCTCTTTATATATTTCTCAAGTTCAAAAAATTCAGCTATTTCAAAATATTCAAAAGCTATCACATGATCCACTCATTGGTCTGCGCGCAGGGCAAAAGCAGCGGTTGTCTGATTTTGGGGTATATGGCTATGCGTTATATTCCTCACGTAATTTTAGACAAGCGGTAGAGCTTGGTATCCGACACATTAAGCTTGCAGGGCCTATTTTAAAGAAGTCATTTTATATTCGAGATGACGTTGCCATTTTTGAAGGGCAGGACATTATTGCACTTGGTAAGCTTCTGCCTTTGGTATGCGAGTTTTGGTTTAGCTCAATGCAAACTTTAATTGAACGGGTACTTGAAGGACCATTTCAAGCGAAGAAGCTTTTATTACCATACCCAGCGCCTGACTATGCAGAAGAATATGAAAAAGTGTTTCATTGTCCCGTTCAGTTTAATGCTGGGGTGATGCAATGGCACTTTGAATTAAAGTGGCTCGATGTACTTTGCCCAAATGCCAACCCGATTACTGCGGACATGTGTAAGTCCTTTTGTGAGCGGATGCTAGGTGCTGCTGAACTTGAAGAGCCTGAGTTGGTGAAAACAATCCGTTTAATATTATTGGATGGAACAGGGCTTTTTCCATCAGCTCAAGAAATGGCTGAACGGTTACATATGTCAAAGCGTACCTTACATCGGCGTTTGGCAAGTTTTGATTTAACTTATCAGGAGTTATTAGATGAGACTCGGCGCCGTCTTGCGGATGAATATTTGCGAGAAACAACTTTAACCGTAGATGAAATTGCTGAGAGAATTGGCTTTTCAGATACTTCTAATTTTAGAAAAGCCTATCGTCACTGGACAGGCATTTCACCAAATGAGTATCGAATACAGTACATAAATTAGATTAAGGTTTGTTTGTTATTTAAATCGAGAAAGTAACTTTTTCTGCAAAACTGGATTACAGAGCAAAATCGCAAATAAAATAATAAATATGCCGATAATGCTGAATAGATCAGGTAATTCATGCCAAAAAACAAATCCCCAAATTCCTGCAAAAATAATGGCAATGTAGTTCATTGGGCCAATTTGGCCAGCTGGGGCTAGGCTATAAGCATAAGACATAAAAAGTTGGCTTATATTTGCTAAAAGTCCTGCGGCAATGAGTAATGCTAGTTCATGCCAAGTGAAAATACGCCAATGCCAAAACATTGGAATAGAGGAAATTAAACTACCGAAAACACAGAAGTAAAAAACGATACGCTCAGGCGGCTCTGTATTGGTTAAAGCTCTTACGGTGACAAAGGCCATTGCTGATAAAAAGCATGCACCCAAGCCAATAAAAGATAATGCGTTAAATAGACCTTGATCGGGTTTAGCGACAAATAAAACTCCAATGAGCCCAATCACAGCGGCAAAAATCATCGATTTGGTAATTTTTTCTTTTAAGAAAAGCCATGCAATCAGTGGAATAAAGATAGGAGATGAATAACTAAAAACCATGGCATTTGAGAGTTTTAAGTTCGCAATGGCATAGAAAAAACCATACATGGCGGCTAGCCCGACAATACTTCGCCAAGTATGCATCCAGAGTTTATCGGTTTTAATAAAGTCTAAACCTTGTTTAAAGAGCATCGGAATGAAAATAAATAAACCTACTGCATTTCTAAAAAACACGACGGTCGCATTGTCTACCGTTTCTGAAGCAAAACGAATGCATACTCCCATAATGGAAAATAATAATGCCGATGTCATAAGACAAAGCAGCGCTTTTCCAAGTTGAGTTGAGGGGAGATTTGAAGCAGTCTGATTTTGCATAGAGAAATAGAGTTCTTAATTTTCGATGTTATTTTAGCAGCGATGTTAAGTTTTAGTGAAATGTGTCGTAATTAAGATGGGAAATGTGAAAAGATGAGGTGATATGCCTCATCTTTTAAACCTTATTAGGTCACGGGTGCAGGGTTAAATACAGCGAGTGAGTTATGAATACCCCAACGGTCCGACCACGTTTGTTTTTCGCCACTAGCCACTTGTAAAATCAGTTCAAAAAGTTCCCAGCCCACTTCTTCAATAGTTTTCTTTCCAATCGCAATATCGCCAGCACTGATATCAATCAGGTCATACCAACGGTTTGCAATATTGTTTCGGCTTGCCATTTTAATGACAGGTACGGCTGCCAGCCCGTAGGGTGTACCACGACCTGTGGTAAAGACTTGAACAGTAATACCAGATGCCATTTGCTGCGTACCACAGATAAAGTCACTCGAAGGGGTGGCCGCAAAAATTAACCCCTTTTTTGTCGGTCTTTGGCCCGGTGCGAGAACTTCTACAATCGGTGAGCGGCCTGATTTTGCAATTGATCCCATCGCTTTTTCTACAATGTTATTCAGTCCACCTTTTTTATTACCCGGTGTGGTATTGGCACTTCGGTCTACTTGGCCTGCTGCTAAATAGTCATCGTACCATTTCATTTCCCGAATTAGATCTTTGGCAACTTGTTCATTTGCTGCACGTGGAGTAAGTAGGTGAATACCATCGCGGACTTCCGTAACTTCAGAGAACATGACTGTACCGCCACATTGCACAATCAAGTCAGCTGCGAAACCAACGGCAGGGTTAGAGGTAACTCCCGAAAATGCATCACTCCCACCACATTGCATGCCTACAACTAAATTAGAAACTGGAACTTCTTCTCGAGTACGTTGATTAAGCTTTTCAAGGTGTTGTTCTGCCACGGTTAAAATATGGTTGACCATACTTTCAAAACCGTTATGGCGTTCATCTTGCAACTGAATAATATCTTCGTTTGCTAGGGGGATATATTTGTTTTCTTTAGGAATGTTTAGAAGTCGTTCGGGTTGCATTTTTTCGCAGCCTAGACTCACCACCATAATTTCTCCACCAAAATTAGGGTTGAGTGCAAGATTATGAATTGTACGAATAGGAACAATTGCAGCGGGGGCATCGATTGCCACACCACAACCATATAAATGGTTTAATCCGACTACACCATCTACATTTGGATATTTAGGAAGTAAATCGCGCTCAATCATTTTAACGACATAATCGACAATACCTTCTACACAGTTAACACTAGTCGTAATACCTAAAATATTTTTTGTGCCGACGCTGCCATCTTTATTTTTATAACCTTTAAATGTATATCCGCTCAAGACTGGAAGCTTTGGATCAGGACGAGTTGCTAACTCAAGATCATCTAGCTCAGGTGCCTCAGGCATTTGGGTAACGGCTTCATTTACCCATGAACCTGCGGATAAATCTTTATTTGCATAACCAATAATTTCCCCATAACGAACAATTGCTTCACCTTGCTTTAATGACTTTAATAAAACTTTATGTCCCTGTGGCACATGATCAACCAAGATGAGTTGGTATTCTTCAATATGTGTAGAAGGTGGTAAACCGCCGTCATTCACTACAATGGCTACATTATCAAGAGGACTAATTTTTATGAGGAGAGGCTTCAGCATGATCATTCCTTGTATACATTTGAAGAGAGGTCATAACGCTTAAGTTAGTTAAGCGTTATGACTTAAAGTTTTAAGAGGTAGGTTTTAACTCGAAGCGCTGGATTTTGCCCACAATAGCGGTATAGCAAATTACTGCTGCAATCGCATGCACACCGACATAAGTCAATGCAAGGTTGAAAGAACCAGTACTTGCTAAGATATAGCCGATCACAATTGGGGTCACGATTCCTGCCGTATTACCAAACGCATTCATCATTCCGCCTGATAAGCCCACCATTTCTTTTGGTGCAACATCAGACATGACTGCCCAACCTAAAGAGCCGATTCCTTTCCCAAAGAAAGATAAAGACATAAAGAATACGATTGCTGCTTGAGAGTCGACGTAATTACACATAATGATTGAGGTTGAAACCAAGAATCCGACTACGATAGGTAGCTTTCTTGAAAAGCTTAAGCTGTAATTCATTCGAATTAACTTATCTGAAATCAAGCCACCTAAAATTCCACCTACAAAGCCGCAGAGTGCAGGTGCAACTGCTGCAAAACCGGCTTCTAAAATGCTGAGATGTCTTTCTTTGACAAGGTAAACAGGGAACCAAGTCAAGAAAAAATAGGTCAGTGTATTTACACAATATTGCCCAATAAAGATACCGAGCATCATACGTGAAGCAAGCAATTGTTTAACTTTACTCCAAGTAATTTTCTCTTTTTTACTATTTTGGCTATTTTCACCCATGTCGAGTAAAGCACCTTCTGAAGCAATATATTTTACTTCTTCAGGATTTACTGTCGGATGATTGGTCGGGCTATAAATAACCTTAAGCCATATAAAGGAAAGAATGATTCCAAGGCCACCCATGACCCAGAAAATAGACTGCCAGTGGACGGTTGCAACAAGCCAACCCATTAGGGGAGCAAAAAGTACGGTTGAGAAATAAGAGGATGAGTTAAAAATGGCAGCGGCAGTTCCACGTTCTTTGGTTGGAAACCATGCGGCAGCAATTTTACTGTTACCCGGAAAAGCAGGTGACTCAGACAAACCAACTAAAAATCTGAGTACAAAGAGTGAAGTAATGATGGTCGCAGTATCACCTAAAATGTCGGTAAAACCGATTAAAACCGTGAATAAAGACCATAAAAACAGACTCCAGAAATATACACGGCGAGCACCAAACTTATCGAGTAGCCAACCACCTGGAATTTGACCAATTACATAGGCCCATGCAAAGGCCGAGAAAATATAACCCATGGTGACTGAGTCGATTCCCAGCTCATGAGACATTGGCGTTGCAGCCATTGAAAGGGTTGCACGATCACCGTAATTAAAAGCCGTGACCAAAAAAATCATCGCAAGAATGTAGTAGCGAGTTTTTGTATGTTTGGCTCTTTGCTGAGTCACTACAGCAATATTTGTTTGCAGATTATCCATATACAAACTCTTTTTAATAATCGACCTATTTGCATATCCGTGAAATAGGTGACGTCATGTCAAATTCATCGATAGAATAGATGATAAAACGGAATTTTGTATCTACTCTATAGTCCTAGTTCTAAAACCGCGTCTTTAGATGTATGACATCATATGATTAAAAATATTATTTTGGCAAGTAGGGTCAAAAAATAATTTTTATGCGGGTTTATATTGACAAGTTGTCTGATGTCTTATAAGTTTTGGTAATGAAAAAATAGTATCAGAATGCCAAGGAGTATTTTAATGGCGACCTCTACACCTATCGTTAAATCAATTCGAGCAATTCCTGTTGCTGGACATGACAGCATGCTGCTCAATTTGAGTGGTGCTCATGGACCTTATTTCACTCGTAATATACTTATTATCGAAGATAATTCTGGAAATATTGGTGTAGGTGAAATTCCGGGTGGAGAAAAAATTTTAGCGACGTTAAATGATGCTAAAGCCTTGGTAGAAGGGCAACCGATTGGCGAATATAAAAATCTACTTAAAAAAATTCAGCAAACTTTTGCTGATCGTGATAGTGGTGGCCGAGGCAATCAAACCTTTGATTTACGCACCACAATTCATGTTGTAACGGCTTATGAGTCAGCATTACTTGATTTGCTTGGCAAGCATTTAAATGTGAATGTCGCAAGCTTACTAGGTGAAGGCCAGCAACGTAGTGAAGTTGAAGTTTTAGGATATTTATTCTTTATCGGTGACCGAAAACAGACTTCATTAGACTATGCGACTACACCTCAGCATAACCATGACTGGTATAAAGTCCGTCATGAAAAAGCGTTAACACCCGAGGCAGTACAGCGTTTAGCAGAAGCATCTTATGACCGTTATGGTTTTAAAGACTTTAAATTAAAAGGTGGTGTATTACAGGGCGAGCAAGAAGCCGAAGCTGTTACAGCTATCGCGCGCCGTTTTCCAGAAGCGCGTGTAACGCTTGATCCAAACGGAGCATGGTTTTTAGATGAAGCAATTGCTTTGGGTAAACATTTAAAAGGTGTGCTGGCCTATGCGGAAGACCCGTGTGGTGCAGAACAAGGTTATTCAAGCCGTGAAATTATGGCCGAGTTTAAACGTGCAACAGGTTTACCCACTGCGACCAATATGATTGCTACGGACTGGCGTGAAATGTCGCATAGTATCCAATTGCAAGCTGTTGATATTCCTTTGGCTGATCCACATTTTTGGACATTGGAAGGTTCGGTTCGAGTTTCACAGCTCTGCAATATGTATAACTTAACGTGGGGTTCGCATTCTAATAATCACTTTGATATTTCACTTGCCATGTTTACCCATGTTGCTGCCGCTGCGGTAGGTAAGGTAACGGCAATTGATACGCACTGGATTTGGCAAGAAGGTACAGATCAGCTCACTAAAGCACCGCTTGAAATTAAAGACGGTAAAATTCAGGTGCCAACCGCACCGGGACTTGGTGTCGAGTTGGACTGGGACCGAATTAACCAAGCTCATGAGCTCTATAAATTAAAAGGTTTAGGAGCTCGTAATGATGCCGATGCGATGCAATTTTTAATACCAAACTGGTCATTTAATAATAAAAAGCCGTGTTTGGTTCGTTAATGTTTTACCGATGTTTTTGAACAATTCGCTTTTTGAATTGTCTTAATGCTTTGCTGTCCATATGGACAGCTTTTTTTATATCTAACGATTAGCCGTGAAATTAAGAATTTTTAACTATATTTTATAAAATAATGGGTTAGGTCTTTTTGGGTAATGAATTTTAATCTTTTTAAAAAATTTAATTTTTCAGAGGAAAAATATATTGATTAAAATAAAATTTATGATGTAAGATGTCTGACAACATAAACATGTATGGATATTTTCTAATGGATGCTCTTGAGTTAAAAAACATTGTTTCTGATGGCCTTCTTTCTTTTCCGGTTACTGACTTTGACCAAAATGGGGACTTTAATAAATCTTCTTATGCAAAACGTCTTGAATGGTTAGCACCTTATGGTGCAAGTGCATTATTTGCTGCGGGTGGTACAGGCGAGTTTTTCTCGTTAACTGGAAGTGAATACTCTGACGTGATTAAAACTGCTGTCGATACTTGTAAAGGTAGTGTACCGATTATTGCTGGGGCAGGTGGTCCGACACGTCAGGCGATTGAACAGGCAAAAGAAGCAGAGCGCTTAGGTGCACACGGTATTTTGTTAATGCCACATTACCTAACTGAAGCAAGCCAAGAAGGTTTGATCGAACACGTTAAGCAAGTATGTAACTCAGTAGACTTTGGCGTAATTTTTTATAATCGTAGCGTATCAAGATTAAATCTCGATTCAATCCAAAAGTTAGCCGAGATGTGCCCGAACTTAATCGGTTTTAAAGACAGCTCTGGTCAAATCGATATGATGACAGCAGTGACTCAGACTATGGGTGATCGTTTGTCGTATTTAGGTGGCCTGCCAACAGCAGAAGTTTTTGCAGCGCCATATAAAGCCTTAGGTTGTCCAGTTTATTCATCAGCTGTATTTAACTTTATTCCAAAGACTGCAATGGAGTTTTATAACGCGCTTCGCAGTGATGACTTTGAAACAACCAATCGTTTGATTAAAGATTTCTTCTTGCCATTGATAAAAATTCGCGACCGTAAATCAGGTTATGCAGTAAGCATGATTAAAGCAGGTGCCAAAATTGTTGGGCATGATGCAGGTCCAGTGCGTCCACCATTAAGTGATTTAACTCAAGCAGACTATGAAGATTTGGCTGCGCTTATTGCGACACTTGGTCCGCAATAATTCTAACTGTTTAGGTATTGGAGCTTTAAAATGAGTAAAAATAACGGTCGGCAGTTTATTAATGGTCAACGTGTTGCTGCAAATGCGCCAGCCCTAGAAAGTATAGCTGCAAAAGACTATCAGCCAACAGGTTATGTATTTAGTCAGGCGACCCTTGAAGAAGTAGATCAGGCTGCTCAAGCTGCACATAACGCTTTTTTAGTTTATAGCCAAACTTCTCAAGAGCAACGAGCCTCTTTTCTTGAAGAAATTGCTCACCAAATTGAAGCATTAGGTGCGAACCTGCAAGAAGTCGCTTCACTTGAAACAGGCTTACCACTTGCTCGTCTTCAAGGAGAGACAGGCCGTGTTACTGGTCAGCTTCGACTGTTTGCTGAACTTTTACGCCGTGGCGATTTTTATGGTGCTCGTATTGATGTGGCATTACCAGAGCGTAAGCCTTTGCCGCGTGTCGATTTGCGTCAATATAAAGTTGGAGTAGGACCGGTTGCTGTGTTTGGCGCGAGTAATTTCCCACTTGCATTTTCAACAGCAGGCGGTGATACCGTAGCTGCTTTAGCAGCAGGGTGTCCGGTTGTCTTTAAAGCACACTCTGGTCATATGGCAACTGCTGAGCTTGTTGCAGAAGCCATTGAAAAAGCAATCGAAGTTTGCGGTATGCCTAAAGGCACATTCAATATGATTTTTGGTGGCCGTATTGGTGCAAACTTGGTAGAACATCCACTGATTCAGGCAGCTGGTTTTACGGGTTCTCTTGAAGGCGGAATGGCACTTTATAACCTTGCGCAGAGCCGTCCTCAGCCAATTCCATTCTTTGCTGAAATGTCGAGTGTGAACCCTGTAGTGGTTTTATCTCAAGCGCTGAGTTCTCGTGGTGAACAAATTGCTCAGGATACGGTTGCCTCATTTAATATGGGATGTGGCCAGTTCTGTACAAAACCGGGGTTAATTTTAGGCGTACAAGGTCCTGAATTTGACAGTTTCGTAGCAGCTTTAGCTGAAAGTACGCAAAAAGCTGTGCCTCAGGTCATGCTGAATGAAGGTACTTTAAAAAGCTACCGTCAAGGTATTGATGCTCTAAACAGTGAAGCTGGTTTTGAAGTAGTTGCGACAGGTCAAGAGGCCGAGCTAGTTTCTCAAGCAAAAGCACATCTGTTTAAAGCGGACCAATCTGTTTTATTGTCAGGCAACCCAAAACTACAACATGAAGTTTTCGGGCCAATGTCGATTGTGATTGGCGTAGAGGATGAAGCGACTTTGTTAAAAGGGATCGAGGCTTTAGGTGGACAGCTCACGGCAACCATTATTGGTGATGAAAATGAGTTGTCCGAAGCAGGCGAACTTCTTCATTTGCTAACTGGTAAAGTTGGCCGTGTATTGTTTAACGGTTTCCCGACAGGAGTTGAAGTGTCTGACGCCATGGTGCATGGTGGCCCTTTCCCTGCAACCAGTGATGCACGCGGAACTTCGGTGGGTACGGGAGCGATTGAGCGTTTCTTGCGTCCGGTATGTTTCCAAAATACCCCACAATTTTTATTACCCGATGCATTAAAAGATAGTAATCCACTACAGATTACTCGTCTGGTCAATGGGCAATTAACTCAGGCTCAAATTTAAAAGTTGTGCAGCTCAATCAACGCTATTGAGCTGCATATTTTTTAACTTATTTAACGCATTATTAAATATCAACAGAAGCATAAGTTGCTTACTTTTTAAATATGTGTGAGGGTTTGATAACAGAGATAAAATATTTTGATTTTAATAACTTAGAGGTATAAAAACCGAATATGACTATCGGCTAAGTTTATAGTAAAATGAATTTTATAATTTTTTTCAACATTTCATGAGTTCTTCAGATTATGTCTAGCGCAATTAAACCTAGATCAACAAAAAAACTAAGCCAGATTATTGTAGAACAACTGATCGAAAAAATTCAGTCTGGAGACTTCCAAGTCGGAGAGAAAATTCCGACCGAACTTGAATTAATTGAAACTTTTGAAGTAAGCCGTTCTGTTATTCGTGAAGCAATCACTGAGTTGCGTTCTTTAGGGTTTGTCGAGACTCGTCACGGGATTGGTACCTTTGTAAAAGAGCAGACGGTTGAACAGAATTTTTTGCTGTCTAATGCCAGTTTAGAAACCATTAACGATATTGTTTCTTTACTTGAGCTTCGGATTAGCCTTGAGTCTGAAGCTGTTTTTTTAGCCTCAGAGCGCCGTAAGCAAATCCATATCGATAAAATGAAAGCTGCGCTTGAAGACTTTGAGCGTCATATTTCATCAGATGCAAATGATGGCACAGTAAAAGCTGATTATGATTTCCATATTGCCATTGCTGAAGCTTCTGAAAACCAATATTTCGTTGATTTTCTAAAGTATCTGGGTGAAAAAATTATACCGCGTGCACGCTTAAAATCTATTGAGCAAAGTCCTGAAAACCGCGAAGAATATTTAAAAGCGGTTCATCATGATCATGTCAATATTTATAACGCAATTGTCGATCAGGATGGTTTGTTGGCTCGACAAATGATGCGAGCTCATCTGTCTAAAAGTATTAAAAAGTTTAAGCAGTAAAACTTGAGCTAATATTAAGATAAAAAAGAGAGCTTATTTAAGCTCTCTTTTAATTTTATAGGGTGTTATTTACAGCTAAAGTTTTCAGCTTTTTCGCTATTGCCTTGACCATTGTAACGGGCAATCAGTGGGTAAGGGCAAAGTGGACGGGTACGGTCTGGTGCCCAGTCTTGTGGAAGTTCAGTATTCACTTGACCACTTGGGTTACCTACGCCGCGTGCGGTCGCAATGATTTTGTCAGGTGCTTGTCCATATTCCACCCAGTTGACTAAAGCAGTCAGCGCATCAAATTGGTCGGTCGCAATACCATCACGGGTATGGTTCATACCCGGAACTCTAAAGAAACGCGCAAATTCAGGCGCTGTACCTTTCGCATCATTTTTATAGTGTTGTAGCAGTTGATCGTACCAATTTTGGGTGTCATCTACAGAGAAAACGCCATCTGCTGTGCCTTGTACCACAATCATTTTTCCACCGTGATTACGGAGTTTATCTAGATTAAGTTCATCAGGTGGCATCATGAAAGACATCGAACTTTCAGTATAAACATCATTGGTTGCCGAGAGTTTTGGATAGTCGGTATCGAAGTTAAAATTAAAGGCAAATTGTCTAGAATTTTGAGTCACAGTTGGGTCTGGTGGAACCTGAAAAAGAATTCCAACTGCAACGGGGTCACGTGCTGTTCCCACAGAAGATTCAAATTTCCAGCTTGCCCAGTTACTACCGACTAAACCGGGGTCGAAAGGTTGGGTTGCATAGAGGGCTTGTCCAGCAGAGTTTACAGGACCACGGTAAATGTTGGCTAATACATCAATTTGTTCGGTGCTTAAACAAGTCCCATCTCTTGTGCTTGAGCAAACGGGTACATGCTTATGAATATCAAAAGCTGTACGGCAAGCTTCGACATCTTGAACCAGCCCATCTGCAACACCGTCTAAGGCATCGCATCGATCTAAAATAGCTTTTGCTAATACTTTGCGCTCTGGAAGAGTTAGAGCAGTACTTAGGTCATTTTCATCTGTTGCGACACGACGAAGCTGTTGTGCTGTGTAGAGTTGAGCCACGGCTGCACGAGGTAAGTGAAAACCCGGTGTGCTTGCCAAAATTCCATCATATTGATCGCCCAAACGGGTTGCGGCAATCATGGCATGACGTCCGCCGTTCGATGTGCCGCCTGCATAGGAGCGGTCTGGCAATTTACCATATGCGGCTTTAATTAGGTTTTTTGCCATAGGCGTGAGTTTGGTAATCGCACCGTAGCCGTAGTTAATTCTGGCTTGAGGGTCTAAACCGAACATTGGATTTTGTGAGGCATTATGTCCAGCATCGGAAGAAATGACCGCAAAACCATCATGCAGGGCATTGGTCAGCGGGCCACCACTGCCGACCTGACCTGTTGCAGGGACTAAATTACCATCGGTTCCGCCATTGCCTTGATAGAGGAAACGACCATTCCAGTCTATTGGTAAGCGCATTTCAAAACCAATTTGATAAGTTTGTCCATCGATCGGGCTTACACGTTGGTCCATATAACCTTTGATCAAACAATGAGCGCCAATCGGTTTGTTGGCGACAGTCAAGGTGCCTGCTTCTTGAAGGGTAGCTGAGCTAATGACTGTATTGTTGTATTGAAATCCGAGTAAGTCCGTACAGCTTCCTGTCATTTTTACGCCCACAGCAGGAGACAACTGCGGTGGTTTGGTTGTTGAGGGAATCGTTGTGTCATCATTATCACTTCCACAGCCTGCCAAAGAACCAAGCATGGCAAGCACTAAAGCGGAGTGGGTTAAAATTCGTTTATTTTTGGTGTAATTCATTTATTCATATCCTTATTGAATGCATGGTTGTAATTAATCTAAAACCAGAAAATTAGCTGTGCTCCGTGCAATCATTTTGTTGTTTTGCCAAGCTTCACTTTCGAGATTTAGTACAGTTTTACCTTGTTTAATGAATCGGCATTTTGTAATGACTTCACCTACAGCACAGGGCTTTAAAAAATCCATTGTTAAGTTGATGGTGGTAGCGGGTTTATGGTTATTGGCGAGATATGCAAAAAGTCCCATCACGTCGTCAAGCATGGCGCAGATCATGCCGCCTTCAACGGTGCCGCGTGGATTGATAAAGCTTTCTAGGGCTGTGTAGTGGATATTAAGTTCAGTGTTTTGATCATTCCAATGAATATTATGTCCGCCCAAATGGTGATGGATGGGCGGTAAGTGTTCTAAAGTTTTTTGATCCATAATGAGGGCTCCATCCTTTTTGTAGGTGTTATAAAAATTATTATTTCAAGGTGTAGGCATCATAAATAACAGCTTTACCCAAACGCATTGCACTACCTACCGCAACGGTCTGGTTAAGCCATGAGTATTTAGGTGAGCTGGTTTCAAACTGCATTGTAATTTTGAAATAGTAATTTTTCGGGTCGACATCTTTGCCTTGAGCAAGCTGTTTTAGTGTTTCTGCTGAGCCATGTCGGTAACCTTTGGTTTGAAGATAAATAAGCGCACCGTCATCGGTTTCTAACAAATATCGCGTATCAATAATTGCCAATCCTTTACTGTCGACAATTTGCCAATCTGCACCATTATTTAAAATGCGGCCCTTAAGTGATTTCCCTTCAAATGTCCCACCTGTAATGGGAATAATTCGGCGTTTACCTGCGTCACTGGTTGTGCCTAATTCCCAAACAGGCGCATTTAAATCAACACTGAATTTTGCTAAAGGCTCAAGCTGAATAGGTGGTGGGCTATATTGAGTTTCGGCATGAGACAGGGCAATCAGACTCATTCCACAGAGTAGTGTTACAACTTTCTTCATGATGAATTTCCCGAAATAAAAAGAGGTTCTATGTGCGACAGAACCTCTCGTTTTGAATTATTTAAATTTCCATGTGTAGTCGATGTTGAGACGGGTTTCGTTTACAGGTTTGATATTGGCTGTAGAGAGCATGTTGTTGTCATAAATGGCGTAGCGTGCGCGTAACCCTAGATTTTTTAACCAGCCACTTTGAACGGTGTAACCTAAATCAAAGTCCGTTTCGCGTTCTTTTAGATTAGTTCCGCCTAAGTTGGGTGCATAAATATTGTGACCTGTGGTGTAACGAGTCATAAAACGTAAACCCGGTACATAATCTTTAAAATCATATTCATAACGGAAGCTATAGGCCTTTTCTTTTGGATTTAAAAACTCGCCCGGCCATGTATCAATGAGTAGACCCGTTTCACCTCCCGTCAAATATGGAAAAGCGGTGTCGCCATGATGTTGGAAGGTTCCAAAAATAAATTTATGGTTTTGATGTTTGAGTTCGAAATGCGCATGATAGAGGTCATTATCGACTAAGCCTGCTTTTGCTTGCCCGTCATCTCGGCTGCGGTAGTAACGTAATTGTGAGCTAAAGTTAGTGGTGTCATTAATTTTGTGTTGATGTAAAGCACCGACCATGGTTTGGTTATAAAGATCATCAACATCCATGTAAAAAGCAGTGAGTTTGAGTGCAGGATTAAACTGATAGTTTCCACCTAAATAATAGAGTCCATCAGTTTCAGCACTTTTAAATCGTCCATTTACGCCTGAAATTTTAATTTTTTCATAGTTGGTCGAATCACGATGATTCACTTTATCGAGGTAGGCCGCTTGTAAGTCGAAGTCTTTAATATCTTTACTGGTGAGTGAAATTCCTCGATAGGTTTGAGGAAGTAAACGAGCAGGTGAAGCCACTAAAACTGGGTTCATCGGCATTAGCGTACCAATGCGTAGCTCGGTCTGGCTCATTTTCGCTTTTGCTGTGACCCCAATTTCGCCATAAGAGTCGGCAGGTTCATTGGTACGCGTGTCTCTAGGTAAGTTTCCTGTACCGCCATGCTCGGCATCAGCATCGAGTTTAAAACCTGCCGTTGCAAGCACATCTAGCCCAAAACCGACAGTCCCTTCGGTATAACCTGAATTGGCTTTAAGAATAAAACCTTGTGTCCAGTCCTTGGCAGCAGGGTAAGCAGATTGCTCTTGGTAGTCGCGGTCAAAATAGAAATTTCGTGTGGTGAGTTCTACTGAACTGTTATCAATAAAACTGCCAGCCCACACTGAACTTGAGAGCATGAGTGTAGAGTACATCCATAATTTCGACATAGCATTTCTTCCTGAAATATCATTTTTTGTTTTCAACAAGGCATAGTTGTTGTGTCTGCCTTGTTTGGTTTTTAAATCGAATTATTTTCCGAGCAGTTCTCGGGCCACGATTTCTTTCATAATTTCATTGGTTCCCCCATAAATTTTTTGTACCCGCGCATCCACAAAAAAACGTGAAATCGGGTATTCCTGCATGTAGCCGTAGCCGCCAAAAAGCTGAAGTAATTGGTCAATCACTTCACATTGGACATCGGTGATAAAGCATTTCAGTGCGGCAACTTGAGTCACGCTTAACTGGTGTTGTTGATACAGCGCTGCACATTGGTCTACAAAAGCTTGAGCGGCTTTGGCTTTGATTTGCGCGTTTGCCAGCACAAAGCGTGTGTTTTGCATTTGGCTTAAAGGTTGTCCGAAAGCTTTACGCTCTAATACATAGTCTTGGGTCAGTTCGATGGCGCCTAAAATTGACCCCAAAGCCATCATGGAAATACTCAAACGTTCGCGAGGTAACTCTTGCATTAAATAAGCAAAGCCTTGTCCTTCTTCACCCAAACGCTGAGTTGCAGGCACACAAACATCATCAAAAAATAGTTCGGCTGTATCTTGGGCATGCAGCCCGATTTTTTGCAAAGACCGACCTTTTTTAACGCCGTCTAAAGTGGCATCGACTAATAAAATTGATATGCCTTTTGCTTTAGCTTGAGGATCAGTTTTCGCTACTAAAACGATCAGGTCGGCATGCAAACCATTTGAAATAAAAGTTTTTGAACCATTAATACGGTAATGATCATTTTCTAAAATCGCTTGAGTGCGTATAGCCTGTAGGTCTGAACCAGCATTGGCTTCGGTCATGGCAATTGCAGTGACGACTTCACCTGTCACCATTTTCGGTAACCAATAACGTTTTTGCTCTTCGGATCCGATATTTTGCAGATAAGGAGAGACCAGCTCATTTTGCCCGCCAATCGCAACTGCCAAAGACGCAAAGCCCGCTTGAGCCGTTTCTTGAACCAGCATGAGGGAGTAATGAACAGGAGCGCCGTAACCGCCATATTCCTCGGGCACATCGACGCACAAAAAACCATTCTCCCCAAGACGAAGCCATAGATCACGTGGGATAAGGCCATCGTGTTCCCATTGTTCATAATACGGAGCAACCTGTTCTTTTAAGAACCTGCGATAGCTGTCCCGAAATAGTTCAAATTCTGTATCGTGTGGCATGTTGAACCTTTTTTTGGCAAAAGTGAGGCTAAGGCCCAAACCGAAGTTTGAGCTTCCTTTTTTATTTCAATTGCTTATTGTTTTAAGGTGGGCACCCGAATAATCAGTGGGTTATCAGTCTGCTTTTGATAAAGTTCATCAATTAAAGCGGCACGACGCTTGGTAATACTGCTTTGATTGAGATTGCCTTTATCTGTCACTTCGCCTGCATCGAGTTGAGGTGGTTCGATCATTAAATAAAGCATGGAGACTGTGTTTGAGCTACCAGTCGCATCTTTATTAAAGGTCGTTAAAAATTGGCGGAACCATTGTTGGACTTTAGGATGCTGTAATATCTCTGCTGGAGAATGTTCACCAAGCTTAAGACCTGCATATTGAGCACAAGCATCTAGTTTTGGAAAAATCAAAAAGCCAACCGCATTCAGGTTTGAACCTGTAATGCAGACATCTTGAACCAGTAAATTACCTTGAATGAGCACTTTGTTGCGTAGCGTGCCCACATTCACAAAAGTGCCTGTATTGAGTTTAAAGTCTTCGGCAATTCGTCCGTCGTACATCAGTCCTTTGGTTGGATCATTGATGTCGACTAAACGAACGGCATCGCCTGTATGGAAAAAACCTTCATCATCAAAAATAGTGCTTTGCTGGTCTGCCTTTAAGCGCCAATAGCCTTTCATGACATGTTTGCCACGTACGCAAAACTCAAGTTTGTCACCACATGGCACCAGCTTAATTTCGCATCCGGGAGCAGGGTAACCAATAAAGCCAGCCATCACGCGTGGGCCAGTAGTAAAAGCACAAGATGGTGCAGTTTCAGTCATGCCCAATCCGCTCATGATACGAATTTTTTCTCCACAATGTTGCTGAGCAATTTTATCGAGTCTGTTCCAGCCCGCTTCTGAGAGCGCAGCACCTGCAAAGAATAAAATTTTAACTTTGGCAAAAAAGCGGTCTCTTAATTCTTCATCTTTTTCTAAAGCTTCGGTGAGTTCTTCCCAACCTTTTGGCACATTTAAATAAACGGTTGGAGAAATTTCTTTGAGATTACGAATGGTTTCATCAAATTTTCCTGCAATGGGTTTGCCATCATCAATGTAAATGGTACCGCCGTTATAGAGTGCGATGCCGACATTGTGACTGCCGCCAAATGTGTGGTGCCAAGACAGCCAGTCGAGTAGGACAGGCGGCGTTTCTTCAAACTCAGGGAAAGTCTGCAATAACATTTGCTGATTAACACACAACATTAAATGTGTGGTCGGTACAGCTTTAGGTAATTTGGTTGAACCTGACGTAAATAAGAACTTGGCAATTTGGTTTTCATCAAGGGTTTGATAAAACTCTTGGACATTTGAAACAGGCGTATCTAAAAGCGATTGAAAAGATGTGCAGATCTGATCGCCCACAATGCCTTTATTGGTCACCACTTCAATATCAGGCGTAATACATGCCTGAATCGCTTTGGCAAAAGCTTGTCCATCGCTGGCATAGACCATACCAGGTGTAAGCACTTCAAACACATGTTTGAGTTTGCCAAAGTCTTGAGAAATCAGAGAGTAGGCAGGGGAAATAGCTGAGAAAGGTACACCCGCCAACATGGCAGCCATAGACAGTGTTAAATGTTCGAGATCATTACCACTTAAAATGACCAGAGGTCTTTCTTGGCTTAAATTACGATCATGCAAAGCTTGAGCAATGTGCCATGCACGTTGTAAAACTTCTGCATAACTCAGTTTGACCCATTCACCTTGAGCATTGCGTTTTGCTGCAAAAATATGGTCTGGTTTAGTTTGTGCAAAATGAATTAAACGATCTGTCAGTTTTTGTGGATACGGTTTTAATTGCTCTTTTGGGCTGATATAGAGCGTGTCATCTTTATGGTGATAATGAATATCATGTTGCCCTAATTTTACGAACCGTTCGCGGTCTTGTGATTGAGTGGCATTCATTTGCATTTCTTTCACTCCATGGAAAGCGCATCACTGCGCTTTATTTTTTTGCATCATGCAATTTTTATTTAATATGTCGGTATTCGCATTAGACTGACTAAATCGGGTAATGACGTGATTGGGTTTGAATGGTAATCCAGCGTAGTTCGGTAAATTCGGCAACAGAGACTTTACTACCAAAACGTCCGTAACCACTCGATTTTGTTCCGCCAAATGGCATTTGAGCTTCGTCATGTACGGTTGCGCCGTTAATATGACAAATACCCGAATCAATCTGTTTAGCGACTTCTAATGCCTGCGAAATATTCTGGCTAAACACTGCCGAAGACAGACCAAACTCGCTGTCATTTGCCAGTGCTACGCCTTCTTCAATGCTTGAAAAGCGTTGAACTGTGCATACAGGCCCAAATGATTCTTCGCGGTAAAGCAGCATGTCAGGTTTAATATTGAGCACCAGCGTCGGTTGCATGGAGGTGTCTTCAATATGAATACCTAAAGGTAAGTCAGCACCTTTGTTTTGAGCATCTTCCAACAAATGCTGAATACGGTTTGCAGCGCGGCGACTTTCTAAAACACCGAGTACATTGTCTTTTGAGGTTGGATTACCTGCTCGAATAGAGCGAGTTTTTTCAATCAGTTTTTCAATAAATTGGTCGGCAATTTTGTCTTGAACCAAAACACGTTCGGTCGACATACAAATTTGCCCCTGATTAAAGAATGCTCCAAAAGCGACTGCATTTACGGCTTCATTAATATCAGCTTCATTTAAAACCACGACAGGCGCCTTACCACCCAATTCAAGTAAAACAGGTTTTAAATATTTGGCAGCAGTCTCGGCAATAATTTTTCCGACTTTGGTTGAACCCGTAAAATTAATACGCTTCACGGCTGGATGAGAGACTAAACGCTCCACGATTTGTGGTGCATCTTCAGCGGCATGCGTAATTACATTCACCACACCTTCGCCAAGACCTGCTTCATGTAACACTTCACCAATTAAACGATGTGTTGCTGGGCAGGCTTCCGATGCTTTTAACACAACCGTGTTACCACAAGCTAAAGGCATAGCAAGTGCACGTGTTGCCAAAATCACAGGAGCGTTCCAAGGTGCAATGCCAACAATGACACCGCAAGGAACTCGCACACCCATCGCAAGATTGCCCGGCACATCTGACGGAATCAGACTTCCGTCAATTTGTGTAGTCATTGCTGCTGCTTCACGTAACATGTTGGCAGCAAGGTGAACGTTAAACCCATACCATGTCGCAGTTGAACCTGTTTCTTGCATTCCAGTTTGAATGAATTGCTCGGTTTTTTGGTCCATTAAATCGGCTGCTTTTAATAAGCGTAAGCGACGTTCGGTAGGCGAGAGTTTCGACCATACTTTAAAAGCTTGTTGTGCCGAATCGATTGCACGATCAACATCTTCCAACGTTGCAGCAGCAGCTTTACTGGCTACTGATCCATCAATTGGGCTAATACGCTCAAAAGTTGCCTGATTTGATGCATCAACAGATTGACCGTGAATAAGTAACTGTACATTTTGCATGGGTTGCGTCCTTACATTGCCATTAAAGTATCAAAAGTTAACCAGTACGTTTATAACTCTGTAAACCCGGTTTAATTGATTTTTCATCTAAAAATTGTTTCAAACCTTCTTGGCGGCCATTTTCTGTATCGCGGTGGATACATTGATCAAGCTTGGCATATAAGTAGTCTTCGTTTTGGTCCCAAGTGAGTTCACGACAACGCTTAAATCCATTTTTAGCTGTACGAAGAACTACTGGGTTTTTCTCAAGTAAGCAATTTGCAAGCTCAGTCACTTCTGCTTTTAACTGTTCAAGCGGTACGCTTTTATTTACCAAGCCCATCGTTTCAGCTTCTTTGCCACTAAAGGTTTTACCCGTCATGATGTAGTACAAAGAGGCACGGTGACCAACAGTGTCTGCCATTGCTTTACTTACAAGGTTACCCGGTGGGATCCCCCAGTTAATTTCAGATAAACCGAAAGTTGCTTCATCTGCTGCAATTGCGAGGTCACAAGCCACTAAAGGTGAGAAACCGCCTCCAAAGCACCAGCCGTTAACCATAGCAATGGTTGGTTTTGAATACATACGAAGAAGTTGCCACTGCCAGCGACATGAGTCACGGCGAATACGTTCTTGGAAAATTTCAGGCTGAGTGTCGACTTCACGGAAATATTCCTTCAAATCCATACCCGCTGTCCAAGAATCACCTGCACCCGTCAACACTAAAACACGTGCATCTTGATCAAGCTCAAGAGTTTCGAGCACATCAATCATTTCGCGATTGAGTGTTGGGCTCATGGCATTTTTCTTTTCCGGACGGTTTAGGGTGACCCATGCAATTCCATCTTCAACTTTAACATCTACTGTTTCCCAGCGGTTTTCATAACTCATCTTCATACTCCTTGAATGATTTTTAGCTGTTCTGGGATTTAATTTAATATCAGTTAAACTTACATTCAAGTCTTTTTTATAAAATTTCAGAAATATTTTATAATTCATTGTATTTTAAATATTAATTAATTTTATTTAAGATTTAACATAAAAATATGTTGATTTTTTAGTAAGTTTAACTGATATTTTTGGTGTGTTTAAACAACAATACACAAAGGGCTAAATGGAACGACTAGTCAATAAAGGACAACACAATGGAAAAAATATCAGGACAGCCTTCAAGGGCAAAAATCACGTTGCTACTGTGCTTTGCCATAGCAATTTTTGAAGGGTTTGATCTTCAATCAATGGGGGTAGCCGCTCCACGAATGCGGGCTGAGTTTATGTTAGACAATGCCCAGATGGCGTGGGCATTTAGTGCTGCAATTTTAGGGACGTTACCAGGTGCGATATTAGGCGGTCGGTTTGCCGATATCGTCGGGCGTAAGAAAATTCTGATTTTTAGTATCTTACTTTTTGGAATTATGTCTTTGCTAACAGCTTATGCAGCTAACTTCAGTTTGCTATTACTCATTCGTTTTTGTACAGGTTTAGGAATGGGTGGGGCATTACCAATGATGATTACACTTGCCTCTGAAGCTGTACCTGACCAGCACAAAGGCACCGCAGTGAGCATTATGTATAGCGGCATTCCTTTTGGCGGATTACTCACTTCTGTGGTTGCTATGTCGTTGGCAGGCGATGCAGAATGGCGTCATATTTTCTATATTGGTGGGATTGCGCCTATTTTACTAATCCCACTGATTATGCGCTTTTTACCTGAGTCAAATGACTACCTGCAACGCAAAGTTCAAGCACAGCAAACCACGCCATTCTTTGAGGTTTTATTTGCGAAAGAACGCCGTATGTCGACCATTCAGCTTTGGATAAGCTTTTTCTGCACGCTGGTGGTGTTGTATTTCTTGTTGAACTGGTTGCCGTTACTCATGGGTGCGCAGGGATTATCAAAACTACAGGCAAACTATGTACAGATGGGCTATAACGTTGGTGGAATTTTAGGTTCGGTTCTGATGGGCGTATTGCTTGATAAATTACGCATGAGCTTTGTGATTAAATTAATTTATCTCGGCATTTTATTCTCACTGTGCTGTTTAGCAATTTCTCCGACAGTGGCTTTACTTGCACTTTCGGCAGTGGGTTGTGGCCTATTCATTGTGGGAGGACAATCCGCGCTGTATGGTCTGGCTGCTATGTATTATCCAACCGAAATGCGGGGAACTGGAGTTGGTGCAGCAGTTGCAATTGGCCGTATTGGTTCGTTTGCAGGGCCTTTAATGGCTGGGTTTTTACTCTCGCTTGGACAAAGCTCGACCATTGTAATTGGTTCAAGCATTCCGGTGATTTTAATTGCAGCGATCTCTGCATTACTTCTTGTCAAAAAACCTAAACAGCCTGTACATTTAGTACAAAGCTCAGGTGCTCGCTAAGTTTTAACGAAAGTATGGGGTTAGAACCTCATACTTTCACTACAGATTTTCTTATGATGAATGAAAGGTTATGGTACGTTCGAATTTAGTTCCAAAAAAAGTAGAAGATGAGCCTAAGTTAAGTTATATGATTGCTCGTGTTGACCGAATTATTAGTAAACATTTAACAGAACATTTAAAAGAGCTTGAAATTACCTTGCCGCAATTTACTGCACTTTCTGTTTTAGCTTCAAAAAGTAATTTATCCAATGCCAAGCTTGCTGAGCGTTCTTTTATAAAGCCGCAATCTGCCAATAAAATTTTGCAAGATTTACTGGTCAATGGTTGGATTGAGAAAAAACCGGACCCAACACATGGCCGCCGTATTTTAATTACACTGACTGAAAGCGGTATTGAAAAGCTAAATAAATGTAATGAAGTGGTTTTAAAAGTTGAAGAAAAAATGCTGGAAGGCATTGATATTAACTTGGCTTATTTAATTCGTAATAATCTCGATATTATGGTGAATAATCTTAAAAGCCTTTAAATAAATGAGCTTGTTTAGGTTGAGCTAAATTCCTACGCACTGATTCACACAGAAAATTTATTTCATTTTGCAAATGAACTTGTTAGCATCGAAGTGACGTTTTTGACAATGTGTGGCAGCAAATGTCTTCAGGGCAACAAGTTTTACTTAAATTAAGAAAAATGATTATTTCAGGGGAACTTGAAGGTGGTGCCAGAATTGCTGAGATTCCCACTGCCGAGTTACTTGGTGTTTCAAGGCAGCCTGTTCGTATTGCATTTCGGCTGCTCGAACAAGAAGGTCTTCTCATCAAGAACCTAACCCGTGGCTACACCGTCCGTGAAATTTCAGAACAACTGGTTCATGATGCGCTTGAAGTGCGGGGTGTGCTTGAAGGATTGGCTGCGAAAACTTTGGCAGAACAAGGTTTAAGCGAAGAGCAGAAAAAGACCCTCCAACATTGCATTCAAGAAACTGAAAAACTCTTTAATGAAAAAGACGAGTTTGGCGATACCGAACTGGAACGTTACCATCATTTTAATGTCATTTTTCATGACACGATTATTGAGGGCGCGCAAAATGTAGCACTCATACAAGCTTTAGCAAAAAACAATCAATTGCCGATGGCTTCTGCTCAAGCCATTACCTATGATGAGAAGCAAGCTTTGTCAGAATATCGCCGTCTGCACTATGCACATTTACAGCATTGTTCGATTTTCGATGCGTTGACACATCGTCAGGCAGGGCGTGCTGAAACTTTAATGCGTGAGCACAGTAGCGTGGTAATTTTAGGTGAAACGCTAAGAAATGTTCTCAGCGCTTAAGCTGAAATAAGTTCCTTTATATTTGAATAAAGGAACTCAAAAATTAAAGCTCAATCACAAGATTTTTAGTTTTTGCACGAGAACAGCAGGGCGTAAACTGGTCGTTCAGCGCATGTTCCTCATCGGTCATAAATAGATCCCGATGATCTGGTGTGCCTTCTACAACACGAGTAATACACGTTCCACAAATGCCTTGTTCACACGAAACAGGAATATCAAAACCATTTGCAATTAATGCTTCTGTTGCTGTCTGCTCTGGTAATACTTCAATTCGGCGGCCCGTACCTTTCACTTCAATGGTGAAAGCTTCATCGTTGGACGTATCTACCTTTTGAGCAACAAAATGCTCTTGATGTAACTGTTCGCTATGCCAACCCGCTTGTTCGGCCGAGCTCATGACAAACTGCATAAACCCTGTAGGTCCACATACATATAAGTGTTTATCAGGTGAAGATTGGCCCAAAGCTTCTGCCATATTACATTCGGTGTCTGGTTGGTCTTGAATGTGAAAATGAACTTGCTTACCAAAGTGCTCGGTTAAATTGCCATAGAAGGCAATCATTTCATGACTACGAACGAAGTAATGTAATTCAAAAGGAATATTGGCCGACTTAAGCCGATATGCCATCGACAAAATAGGGGTAATACCGATACCACCCGCAAATAAAACCGCTTGTTTGGTTTGAGGATGAATTTCAAATAAATTACGCGGCTCACCAATTTTTAAATGATCGCCTTCACGATATTCGGTGTGGATGCAACGTGAGCCACCGCGTGAATTGGCATCATGTAAAACGCCAATCACATAACGATGCTTTTCAGTGCAGCAGTTTGAAAGTGAATATTGACGGGTGAGGCCGTTTTTTAGGTGCACATCAATATGCGCACCTGCTTCAAAACTCGGTAGCTCTGTACCATTTGCTGCAACCAATTCAAACGCACGAATGGTCGGGGTAAGCTGGTGAATTTTTTGAATAATAACGTCCATGTTCATGCTCCTTTAAATAATCCGAATGTTTGGAAACTTCTGTGCGGACGTTTCAGGAGGTGTTTTATTTTCTTCGGCAAGTAGTCGCTCAATCACCTTACGGGACTGGACACCGCCTGCGTCGATGTTGAGCATTAGTAACTTGCGATGTGGATTGTTTAAAATATTTTGTTGTTGTTGCTCCAGCATTTCTAAATCTTCAGTAAAGATTTTGCCTTGACCTTCACGAATTTGATCGGTGAGTTCAGCATTGTTTGGCTGGAAGTTACGTGCCATTCCCCAGAAATACCAGTGAGAGGTTTCAGTTTCTGGTGTAATAAAATCAACCACAATTGAGGAAACTTTTTTGTCACTTGGTGCGTGATAACCACCATGTCCGGCATGCGCTACACCCACTTCAATATGAACATTACTTGGCGCAAAGAAGTGGCAACGTTGCCAACGGTCAACTGGTACATCGTCTGCCAAGTGATTACCGCGAAGGGCCATTTGCCAAAATGGAGGTGCGATCACATTTTCCATATAGCGTTCGGTAATCACATGATCACCGTCAACTTTAGTGACTGGCAGGGCTTCATCAATTTCTTTTTGTCCGATGCTGCTTGAGTGAACATAGGTCTCGTGGGTTAAATCCATCAGATTATCGACCATCAAGCGATAGTCACACTGAATGTGAAAAAGGCCTCCGCCATAGCTCCATTCGGGATGATCTGCCCATTCTAAAGTTGGCAGTTTTGCTTCATCTGCTAAAGCTTTCTCGCCTGGCCATATCCAAATAAAACCGAACTTTTCGACAACTGCATAGGATTTATTGCAAGGGAAACCGTTTACACGTTGGGCTGGCATTGAAACGGTCTTTCCGTCACAGCCCATTACTAAGCCATGATATCCACACACAAGGTTTCCATCTTCTACATAGCCAAGTGAAAGTGGGGCACCGCGATGGGGACAAAAATCTTCAACGGCTGCAACTTGATTTTCTTTGCCACGGTAAAAAACAATTTTTTCACCACAGATGGTGCGACCTAATGGTTTGTCTTGGATTTCTTCTGGACGGCAGGCAACATACCAAGCATTTTTAATAAACATTTGTGACGACTCCTTATCACTTATTGGATCCAATTTATAATAAATAAAAATATTGGTCAATTGATAAGCAGTATATTTTTTAAAAAATATTGATCTTTTAATTTGGTTATTTTGTATATTTTTAATTGCTATTAAAGACTTTTGTATTTACTTTGAATTTTAGAGGATAAATTTTTATTCATCTTAATTTGGATCCATAAAGGCTATGGTTAAGCCATTATGGAGAGTGAGAATTAGAAATTAACCGTGTAGTGAAGCATCATGCGCTGTTCATCCAGACTTTTGCCATGTTTGGTGTCGTAGTTAATATTTAAGAAAAGAAACTTAAGATTTTTAATCCAAGCATTTAGGTCGTACTGAATCAACACATTACTTTCTTGCTCAAAATCATTTTGATTCATGGTTTGAAATGAATCGCCATAAATATATTTATAGGTCACTTTTAGGCCCTTGATGTAGTCTTTAAAGTCATACGAGGCAACGAAATGATAAGACTTTTCGTCTGCTTTGGTAAAAGCGCCTAAGGTCCAGTTCACCATATGGGGGATGGGCATATTGTCGAGTTTTGGAATACCATCTTTGCCAAAGTTTTCTTGATAGCCAATTCCAGTTGTAAAGTTTCCATGTTTAATAAAATGCATGGCCCCTACAGATGTATTGTCATATTCACCAAGCTTTGATTTACCGATATCGTTGTGGCGAAATACACGTAATTTTGTGGTGTGCTGTTTTGTCCATTGATAATCAAAAGCAAAGTAACTTTGATTGATGAGATCTGTTAAGTAACCATTATAAAATTTCCAATGATATTGAGGCGTTTTCCCATCCCACTGGAAAAAGTAAAGCCCATCAGATTCATGTTTTGATATGGCGAGTTTGTGGTAGTCCTCCTCATTTTTTGGTGAATAACGGTTAATCAAACCCAGCTCGAAATTTTGTTGTGGTGTCTTATATTTTAATTCTAAGCCTTTATAGTTCACGCGTAATTGATGTGTATCCACTTGTGGCGTAAGTGGTGAATCGGGAGTGATTTCACCTACATTCATGCGAAAGTTTTGATATTCAACTCCAGCACCTAAGCCATATTTAACTTGGTCTTGTGCTTGTTTCTTGGTGTTAGGGTCAAAGGGTATGACCATATCATTGGTGTGTTGGTCGCTACTTAGACGATAAGCATATTGAATGCTTGGATTGAGGTGTAGTTGAACCTCATTCAGTTTGGTTGACCAGTTGCCACGATAGATCAGACCTTGGCTCAAGCTATGAGTATCGGGGCTGGTCCCATTTTCATATTGTCTGTCGAAGTTGAATGTTTTTAGTGTGAGTGTATTTTGAAAATTAACATCGACTGCACTATGAGCTAAACAGCAGGCAAGGGTCGTCCCTGAGAAGAAAATCCCATAAATAAAAATATGCTTCATTTTTAAATCCGTTTAAAAGCGTTTTACTGTTCTAAATCCGACATGGCTGGTGGCAAGGTCGAGTTCTTGTGGATGCCTCGCGGCAACACGATAACGCGCGCAATAGTTGGTTGCGCATAAATAAGATCCACCTTTAATCGTATATTGCAAAATCTGTTCGTGACTTTGCCGATATTTCGATGGATCTCCCATATGATGGTCTCGTGGTCCTGTATAGGGTGTTTGCGTCCATTCCCATACATTGCCAATCAGGTCATACAAACCAAAGGGGTTTTTACTAAAACAACCCACAGGGGCAATATCCTTAAAACCATCTTCCTGAACATTTTTATATGGAAATTCTCCTTGCCAGAAATTGGCTACAATATGACCTTCGTGGGTCGGGCCAATATCGGAATTTTGTTGAAAACCTTTGGCTGCATATTCCCACTCAAGCTCAGTCGGTAAGTCATGACCTAGCCAGTTTGCATAAGCGTAGGCATCATTCCATGTCACCATACGGACAGGCTCATGAGGTGCGGGTTGTTTAGGGTTGTTTGGGCCCCATGGATGTTTCCAATTGGCCCCTTTTTCAAATTTCCACCATTGTAATTCTTCAACTGGATGATCTGGTTGTACAAACATAGCTGCGCCGCCTTGCTTCTCTGCATCGGTGACATAACCCGTTTGTTTAACAAACTCTTGAAATTGAGCATTGGTGACTTCAGTTGCATCAATTAAAAAAGCGGGAACGGAAGTTGCCTGTAAATTTAATGGGCGTTCATCTTCATAACCTTGTGTGGTGCCTAAAACAATTTTTCCTTGCGGAAGCTTGACCATGCCTGCTTCTTTATTGTTAGGCCATCCCGAAGGAAGGCCTGAATAAGAAGTACATTTAGCTTTAGTGCCTAGGTCGGGCAAGGTGGTCTGTTCTAGTTGAGGTGTGGTTTTTTGGCACGCACAAAGTAAGAGAAACGATGAAAGCATCATGATCTGTTTCATCTGGTTTTCTCTACTTTTTGTTGTATTGCTCAAAATCCACAACACCATTTTCATCGGCATATCTTAAATATTTATCATTTAAGACTTTGACGATCTCAGGATGGGCTGCATAAACATTATGTTGCTCATTAAAATCTGTTTTTAAATTGTAGAGTTCCCAGCCATGGCTCTTAAATTTAGAAGGTGAGTTTTCAACAAGTTTCCATTCGTCAGTTTTAGCGTAGCGGCTGCCATGCAGTTCTTTAAAGTCATAATAATTAACAGGACGAATACGGGCAGTATTATCTTTAAACGCAGGGATCAGACTAAAACCAGATGGTTTAATTTTGGTGCTTGAAGTTGGATAAACCTGATTATTTTGAATACCAGCTAGCTCCATCACAGTTGGGAATATATCTCTGACTGTCGCAAAGTTATTGTTAATTCCATGTTGTTTAGAAATCTGAACAGGTGATTTAACAATAAATGGGACTCGTACTCCGCCTTCTGAAGCAGCTGACTTCCAGTGGGTAAATGGTGTGCTGCTCACTTCGGCCCAGCGTGGTCCCATATAAACATATGAGCTGGCGTTGCCTATATTTTCATAGCGATTGTCGGCATCACCCATTGGGAAATTATGATCACCACCTTCAGCGCCGTTATCT
>NZ_JEXG01000043.1:0-33017 GCF_000581275.1 Acinetobacter sp. 809848 | reverse complement strand
CGATTCTGACTCTGACAGCGACTCAGACTCTGATAGCGATTCTGACAGTGACTCAGATTCTGATAGCGACAGCGACTCGGACTCTGACAGTGACTCGGATTCTGATAGCGACAGTGACTCTGACAGCGACTCGGATTCTGACAGCGACTCGGATTCTGATAGCGACTCGGATTCTGACAGTGACTCGGATTCTGATAGCGACAGTGACTCTGACAGCGACTCGGATTCTGACAGCGACTCGGACTCTGACAGCGACTCTGATTCCGACAGTGACTCGGACTCAGACAGCGATTCTGACTCTGACTCCGACAGCGATTCTGACAGCGACAGTGACTCTGATAGCGACAGCGATTCTGATAGCGACAGTGACAGCGATTCTGATAGCGACAGTGACTCTGATTCCGACAGCGACTCTGATAGCGACAGCGACTCTGACTCTGACAGCGACTCTGACTCCGACAGCGACTCTGATTCCGACAGTGATTCTGATAGCGACAGCGACTCTGACTCTGATCTGGTTGCGAATGATGACTTGGCAACGCTTGATGCCAATATCGATCCAACCACAAGCCCAGTACCTACACAATCTAAGACATCTGTAGTTTTACCTTCTTACGATGGTTTGATTCTCGACTGGACATGGGCTGTGAACAATGCCTTGCAAGTAGAAGTTCCTCAAGGAACACTTCAAGATTTCAATATTGATATCAGTGGTTTGTATTTGGGTGCAGGTATTGTGAGTTTAGGCCTCGATGTTCTTCGTTTGAATGAAAACACTGGTCAATATGAGCTTTATGAGCATATTCCAAATGCCGGAACTGCTTTTGCAGCACTTGTAGGATTCTATACAGGTGGCACCACGATTAATGATTTACCTGAAGGTCAATATGCCATCGTCATGACAAATGACCAAGGACTTAACTTTACAGGTTTAGGCTTCCCAACTTTAACAATTCCATCAGGGGGTGTAGCAACCGATTATGGTGAGGTTGTTGTAAGTGGTAACGTCATCGTTCCTGAAGGTCCTGGTGATGTGGCGGATGTTGATCCGGAAGGTCAGCCTTTAGTTGTTACACAAGTAATCTCTGAAACAGGTAATACCTTAACTCTAGATCAATCTGTGAATGGTTTCCAAAAAATAGAAGGAGCTTATGGTGACCTCTATATTGATAAAGATGGTAATTATGAATACATCCGAAATCCGGAAATTCCTAATTCAGTAGGTAAAGTCGATACGTTTACTTATACAATTCAAGATGTTGATGGAAATGTAGCAACTGCTAATCTCAACATTCGAATTGATAGTTCTCAAGTAGACATTAATTGGCCAACGGATCCTACTTTAGATGGTACAGTTGATTTAGTTGCTACTAATGATATCAATGCTGCTCAAGTAGATTACAAAAACTTTGTTGAAACAAAATCGGCAGATCTTGGTTCAATGACGGCTTCGGTTACTCGTAGTGGTAGCTTATTTGGTGGTTACACTTATACGCGTAATCCTGGTACAGATACTTCAGATGTTGTTACCGTAGATCCAAATGCTTCTGCTGTGCTATCTATTAAAGTAACTACAACTGATTCATCGGGTGCTAATAATGATACCTTCGGTTATAGCGTACAAAAATTTGTAAGTGGCAGCTGGCAAACTGTATATGTGTCACCAACTACGACTTACAGTCATCCATTCTTGGGTGGTTCGAATGCTACAATCATTAATAGTAGTTATTCAATACCAGCGGATAGTGTGGCGACTCAATGGCGTGTTGTATATACAAGTACAGAAAGTAATGAATCATTCCTTATTAATGGTACTAATAGCACAACAGTACAAACCTCAGTTCAACCAACATTGACACATTATGATGTATTTACTGCTTCTGGAGAATTTACTCCAGCAACTGGTAACATAATTACAGATGATAGTGGCAATGGCACTGATGTAACAGGCGGTGTAGGTACTAAATTATTTGTAGAAAATGCAGCGGGTGTATTTGTTGAAGCTACTGGTCAAACTTTAGTTTACAGTAATGGAACATTAAGCATTGCTGCAAACGGTACATATACATTTACTCCAAATGCCACAGCGGACGGAAGTCAAACTACAAGTTTTAATTATAAACTTATAGCTGCGAATGGTGATGAAAGTAATGTTGCTACATTAACAATTAATTTGGGTAGACATTATGAAACTGGTACTGGAAATGATTTAATTTCTGGTACATCAGGAAATGATGTTTATACAACTGGTACTGGTGCAGATACAGTTATATTTAAACTTCTTAATGCTACAGATCCTACAGGTGGAAACGGTTCAGATACTTGGAGTGATTTTAATAAAGCAGAAGGAGATAAAATCGATATAAGTAGTTTATTATCAGGTCAATCTGTTAATAATACAAATATCGGTCAATATGTAACTGCTACACAAGTAGGTAGTGATACAGTAATTAGTATAGATAGAGATGGAAGTGGAACTTCTTATAATTCTACAGAAATATTAACTCTTAAAAATACTAATACTACGATTGATGAGTTATTACAAAATAGTCAAATATTATTTTAATTTGATTGTTTGAATAAAAAGAGGATCTGCGGATCCTCTTTTTATTTTATTTAAATAATTTTTAAATTAAATATGATATGTTATAATAAGTTAAAAGATTTTTTGAAGTGATAATATGGAAATTAATACATATAGTAAATTTGAGGAATTCAAAGAAAAATTAAAAAGCTGGTTGCTAATCCAATTAAAAAATCATTCTGAATATGAAAATGGTTTATGTGTTTTTTTATCTATTGGTAGTGATAAAAAACGATGTGAAGTATGGAACACTTTTGATAAAAATTTTAATACAGTATTAAAAAGAATATATTCATTTTTGGATAAGTTATACTCTAAAAATAGAGAAATACCTAAGTTTTTTAAGATAGATATTGCATGTAATATTAGTGAAGAGAGCTGGAGTGAAGTTAATTTTAATATTTTAAATCAAGATCATAATAATCACTATAGGAAAGGGGTTAGCTTTGATGATAAATTCCACATATGTTTTTTAGAGCAAGAGATATATGGCAAAGCTATTATAAAAGGTATTTCATATGATAAACCTAATTTTTTTGATGAAAAAAATCTTAATGATGCAATAAAAGTTAAATATAAAAATATTACTAAAATGTTTAAACTAGATGATATAAAAAAAGTATGGGTTTTTAATACAGTATCTGCTTTTTATGAGAATGGAAATTTTATTAATTTGCAGAGTGGTGGTCCAACAAATGGAATAAGATATAAATCTGATGATGTTAAGGTTGAGGTTAGAGATCTTATAATTAAAAATTCGGAATTTTTATATAACCAAATTATGGATGATGGGCGATTTGTTTATGGTTATTTTCCAGCTTATGATAGAGAAATTAAAAGTTATAATACGGTCAGACATTGTACATCTCTATATGCATTATTAGAAACATTGGAAGTAGATTTTAATAAGAAATATTTAGATAAAATTGAAAAATCTATGGAGTATGCTTTCGAAAAATTTTATAAAATTGTAGAAGAAAAAGGATTTATGATTGATGGAGAAAAAGATTTAGAAATAAAATTAGGGTCAAATGCAACTACAATATTTATGCTTGCTAAATATCAAGAAATAACTGGTAAGGATAAGTATCTCAAATATGCTGAAATGCTAGCAAAAGGGATACAATATATGATTGATGAAAATGGACAAACTAGTCATATTTTAAATTACCCATCATTAAGTGTAAAAGAAAAATTCAGAATTGTATATTATGATGGTGAAGCTGCGTTAGGGCTTTTACGCTTATATCAAATTAATAAAAACAAAGATTTATTAGATACTGTTAAGCTAATGTTTGATAACTTTATTATAAAGAAATATGATAAATATCATGATCATTGGCTAAGTTATTGTACAAATGAATTAACGAAAATATGTCCAGAAGAAAAATACTTTAGATTTGGAATGAATAATTATCTCAATCATATGAGTTTTATTAAAAATAGAAAAACTGCTTATGCAACTTTTTTAGAAATGATGATGTCGGCATATAAAATGGTTTTATATATGCGAGATAATGGTTATGAAGAATTATTTAATGAGACAAAGTTTGATGAGTTAAAGGAGTTAATTAAATATAGAGTTGAGTTCCAACGTTCTACAGGATTTTTTTATCCTGAATTAGCAATGTATATGGCTAGGCCAGATAAAATTAAAAATGCATTTTTTGTTAGACATGATCGTTTTAGAGCACGAATAGATGATCAAGAGCATAATTTATCGGGGTTAGTAGCTTTTTATAACTATTTTGAGTGACATATGAAAAGACAATATATAGAGCTAAAAGAAACTATGAGTAAAAATAATATATTTTTTACTCGTAATGGTAATGTAAGATTTCTTGACAAAGATTACATTAATTTTCTCGAAAAAGTAGAAATTGAACCTTTTTGTGCATTTTTAGTTGGTAACAATATTTGGAGTATGGGAGCATTTTCTTATAGTTGGTCTCTATTGCCAATTACTACTAAAGTAGGTCGGTATTGTTCAATAGCAGAGGGAGTGAGAGTACTTGGGTTAAGGCATCCTCACGAATGGCTTACAACTTCAGCAACAACATATGATCGAAATTTTATAATTTATCAAAAATATTTAGAAATTAATAATATGGACCAAAATGCCCGAAGATTACCCAATAATCCTGAACTAAAAACACTAAATATTGGACATGATGTTTGGATAGGGGCAAGGGCATTATTAAAGCCAACTATAAGCATTGGAAATGGTGCTGTAATTGCAGCAAATTCTGTAGTTACAAAGGATGTACCACCATATGCTATTGTGGGAGGGAATCCTGCAAAAATTATAAAATATAGATTTGATGAAGATACTATTAATCAACTATTAAAATCAACCTGGTGGGAATATGGTTTTTCAGATATTCAAAGACTAGAAATAGATAATATTCAAAATTTCTTGATTGAATTTGATTTGCAAAAAAGTAATTTTAAAAAATTAGAATTAGAAAAGTTAATAGTGGAGTAAAATATGAACACTATTATAAATTTAGATGCTAGAGTAACAGGATTAACCGAATTTAACTCAATAATGAAAAAGATTGAGAGAATTTCGGCTAAATCATTATCAATCTTTATTATTGATAATAAACATAGTATTGAAGTATATTCTAAGAATACAAATGTAAAAATTGTACCTGGTTCAGTTATAAAATTATTAACATTATTTTTAGTATTTGATTTAAATATTTCTTTAAGAGAAATTGTAAGAGTTAAAGAAAGTAATTTAATAGTAGGAAGTGGTTATAATTTACAGGGAAATGATCTTATAACAATCAACGACTTACTTAAAAATATGATATTTAAATCAAGTAACACGAGTGCTGAAGTATTAAAGGAAGTAATTGAAGAAAAAACAAAGATACCATATGAAGAACATGCAAAAAAAATAATAAATAAATTGGGGATGACACTTACAAATATTGTAAATTCGCATGGCTTATATGAAAGAAAACAATATACAACTGTGGATGACTTATTAAAACTAGTTGTTAATATATTAGAAAATAAAAAAATAGAATCTTTTTTATTTTATAGTCACCAAAGTATCATTGTTCAGAGAAATAAAAATTATATCAATATTGATTTTGATTCTAATGAAAAAATTTTTATTAAAACAGGGACACTTTTTCCAAATGTTTTTAATAGTTTACAGATAGTAAAGATACGCAATAATTATCTTATTGCTTGTCTAGGGTATTCAAAAAATGATCAGAGTAGATTGATTGATCAAGAAATGATTAATGATTTAATTGGAGTAATATAATGTCTGTATTTGGAATTTTAAAACCAGCAAAAAATTTAACTGATGTAGAGGAAATCTTCATCATTGTTGCTCAAAGTCGTGGGCATGAAGCTTATGTTTTTACAGCAAAAGATGTATGTTTTGAAACTGAAAAGGTGTTAGGCAAGACTATATTAAATGGGAAAGTTTTAGAAAAAGAATTTAACTTTCCTAATGTAATTCAAAATAGACTCGCGGTTAAGGCTGAAGATAAGGAAATATATTTAAAATTAGCAGAAAGAATTCCTTTTACATCAAATAGAATTGGGACAAAAAAGAATGTTGATCTAAAACTTCACAAAATTGAAGATATTAACGAATTTTTGATAAGTGTTGAGGACTGTAAAGAATTTGAGGATCTATTGGACGCAATTCAAAAATATAAAAAAGTTATATTAAAGCCCTTATCAAGTAATCAGGGAAAAGGAATTTTTTCTGTCGAGTTTTTAGATAAAAAATATATAGTAAAACAGTTAGATAGAAAAAATGAGTTTAATAAAAATGAATTGAGAAATTTTTTTGATAAAGAAATTAAGAATAAAGGGTATTCTCTAAGCAGATATTTCAACAGTTCTACAAATAATGCACTAAACACAGTCTTCCGGATGCAAATTAGTAGAGGGGCTGGTGGTAAGTGGAAATTAATAAAATTTTTCCCTTATGTAAATATTAATAAAAATATTGATATTACGAATGGTATGCAAGGAGCATTAATCACAACACGTGAAAAATTGTTTTTAGAGCAGTATTATCCAAACTCATTTGAAAAAATTAATAAAAGTATAAAGAAAATTTTCGAAAAATTTCCACTCGCTTTTCAAAAGCAATATGCATGGCGCTTAGATTCATTAGGTTTAGATTTAGGTATCGATCAAGAAGGGAATATTGCTATATTTGAAGTTAATGCAGGGCCAGGAATTGGATTTATGGCTTATCCAGTAGCAAAAGCTCAGGTTGATTATTACGAATGGTTGCAAGAAAATGCAAAACCACCTTTCAAGAATAACTTTTTACCTATAAATCTAAGATAAGAGAATTATAATGTTAAAAGAAAAGGGTATATATATGCTTTATCCTGCAATTAAGCAGGAAAAAAATGGTCTATTAATTGCACTAATTAAAAGAGCAGATTTATTTAGTAGAAATGGAATTAAAGTAAATATATGTACTCTTTCCTATAATCCTATGGTTAATCTTCTTTATAAGGATTTATATACAAGTAGATTGTTAGATTCAGATGTAAGTAAAAATATTAATTTTTTCAATTTATATTCTTACTATCAAAAAAGCGAATTTTCAATTGATTTTAATCCAGAAGATAGTAGTAAAATTACCATCGAAGAAGAAAATATTGAAAGTGATAGTTTAGGGAATATTAAGGTCTTTGATACTAGAAATAAACTCTGTAAATATTATGTTAAGAATAAGCAAGGTCTTTTGAGTCATATAAATATTTTTGAATCTGGAAAAATAGTTAAAAGATTAAAATTTAATGAAAAGGGGATTTTAAGCTCATCACAAGTTTTAGATAGTAATAGATTAATTGTAGCAGAAGATTTTTATGATATTAATAATCATCTTGTTCTTTCACGAAATTATAATAAGGAAGGCAAGGTTATTAGTCTATATCTGTATGAAGTAGGTGGCATAATTTCACGAAAATTTAGTTCAGAAATTGAACTATTTGAATATACTATATCTAAACTTAATGAAGATGAGCATAAAGTTTATATTATTGATAGAGCTATTGTTTTTGCAAAAAATATACTATTGAATAAAAAGAAGAACTCTACTGTTATTGGTATTATTCATGCCGCACATTACTCAAAAGCTAGAGAAAAAGATTCAAAAGCAAATGCTCACTACAAAAGTTATATTGAGAATTTAGAGAAAATAGATCATCTCATATTTTTAACAGAGAAACAAAAAAATCATTTTGGTGAGAGATTTGGTTTCTACCCTAACTATACTGTTATTCCTCATTTTTATAGAAAAACAACATTTGAAGATAGCTTAAATTCCCGACAAAAATATAAGTGTGTTTGCTTAGCACGGTTTGATAAAGTAAAGAGATTAGATCTACTTATAGAGTTATTTAGTGACGTTCATAGAAAAATTCCTGAAGCAACCCTAGATATTTATGGTTTTGGACCTGAAAAGGAAAACTTAATAAAAACTATAGAAAATAAAAATTTGGTAGGTGTAGTACGGCTACGTGATTTCGTTTCTGATATAAATTCCGTACTCAAAAATGCTGATTTAATGTTATTTACTAGCGGATCTGAAGGATTCTGTATGGCTATATTAGATTCTTTAAAAAATGGTTGTCCAGTAATTTCTTTTGATATTGATTATGGTCCAAGTGAAATGATTGTTAATGACTATAATGGTTATCTGGTTGAAGATAATGATACAGAAAAATTTATTAACACTACTATAGAATTATTGAATAATAGAGAAAAAATCAGTTTATTCCATAAAAACTGTGCTAAATCTGTATGGAGATTCAATGATGAAAATAATTTTAAGTTATGGGAAAATATTATATTTAAATAATATTTTAAAGATTATTTTCTTTTTATGGGTCTCATTCATGAGCTTGGCTTGTTTGGCGGCGGACAAAAAAAATATGACGATCAATGAAGAAAAAAAATGTTATAAATCTGGAAAAATTAGGGTGATCTATAGTCTAAATGAAATAGATCAGACAGATATCAATAAAAATAATATTCCAGATTATGTCGAAAATATTGCAATTCAAGCTAATACAACTATGGATGCACTGGACTATTTAGGTTTTGTTAATCCTCTTAATAGCCCTCGATATAAATCTGAAGTAAATTATATTGATATTCATGTGGTTAGTATAAGTTATAATGGTATTGCTTATGATAAGCCTTACTTGCCTAGTTTTGATGGGGTAAAAAAAGAAAAAGCATTATTGATCAAGTTAAACAGTAGATTAAAAAACTTTCCAGGAAATTACTGGACCGTTGTTGCTCATGAGATATTTCATCTTTATCAATACGGGTATAGTCCATTAAAACCAAGTTGGTATCTTGAAGGTATGGCAAATTGGTCGGAAAGATTATTAAGAAAAGATGATATTGATAAAAAGGGCGGAGTTCTTTTACCAATTAATATCAGTAGTTTACAAAATAATATTTACAAAATACCTTACAATAAGCTGTGGTATAGGTTAGCTTTTTTGTCTAATAAAATGAATGATAGTCAATTAAATTTGCCAGATAGTATAAAAAAACGTAAATATATTGATGGTACTTTGGTTTTTAAAGATATTTCGTTCTCTGGCTATATATTTATGAAAAGCTTTTTATCAAATTTATCATTGGTAGCAAATGATAAAAAACTTTTACTTCCGTTAAATAAGTATAATAACTTTTATAATTCTTCAATAATCATTAAATGTCTTAAAAAAACAATAATAGAATCTGGTATAAAACTAAATTCCGATGAGAAAGGTTTTTTAAATTTGTAATTTTTTAATAAAGTTTAAAAAAATTATAAAATTAATTATATACATAAATTGTATGTATTTAAAACATGTATTTAAAACATTTTTAAAATTATTGTTTTATAACTATTTGTAAAATAAGGATATTTTTTAAATAAAAGTAAAGCGCTTTGAATTTATTTAATTTATAATTGATAGTTACTAATTCTCATGTAAATATGATCTTGAGGGTGTTAATTATATAAATATCCTCGTATTTCAGGTTTGAGTGATATTCACTAAGTCCACAACCTTTTAGGATGTGGACTCTTCTTAATTAATAAATAATTCAAAATTAGATTGATTTTTGATTTTAAATTAAGAGAGTGAAGTTAAATTTCACTTAAATATATTTTGGTAAGATGTCTATTGTTAATGATCCTAATTTCATAATTTAAAATGGATTTTATAAAAATAGATTTTTAAATATTTAATATGAGGATTAAAATTAGTGAAGAAATTAATTCTAACTCAAATCGTATTTTCCTTAACATTGATTTTAGCTGGGTGCGTAAATCAACCATATGGACATCAATCAGTTTATTCACCAGCTTCTATTAATACTATCGCTAGTCATAAATTGTATTTGATAGCAGAAAAATCAGGCCATCCTAGCTTAGGTACGGGAGAGGTTACATCAGATAAGGCTTCCCAATACGCAAGCAATCATAAGAAGACAGTGATTTGTGATAAACATCATTACTATGCTGCGAGTAATGTTAGTAGCGATGTGAAACAGACAAAGATTACTTTAGTAAGTGGCGAGGAGGTTAATGTCTCTAAATCATGTTGGGTAGAAGATTCAAACCCACAAAATTCAATTTATGTTTCTAGATCATCCGTTAGTCATGGTTTTTGATAATTAAGTACCTAGTGGAGATTAAGCCTTAATAGTTTAGTCTCCTTATAGTTTATTTAAATAATTTTAAGAAAATTCACTTTAAAAAGATTAATCATTTAAATTAAAGTAATTAATTGAAGTGATACCCTGAAAATAATTTCTATATAATTCTATATTGAGATCTATCAAATTATTTCTTTCAATTTCAATTAAGTAGACCGTATTGCTATTTACTTCTTTCTGGCTTAAAATGTATTCTATTATTGTACATATTTCTATTTTTTTATCTAAATTTAATTTTACTATACAAACGAAGAAACCTATTTCTTTCATTTTTTTTGCATAGAAAGTAGCATAAGTTCTTGTATTTTTTATTAAACCTGTATCAAAAATAATAATTGTTGGAAAAGGCCCAGGTCCTTTAGGAATATAAATCTCACCTGTCGCTGAGTCTATTGAAGAATTCCAAAAAATATCATTCATATCAAAGGTTTATCTTATTTTAAAATATATAAATTTTCATAATAATGTTTGAAAAACATTAAACTATTTTTTTAAAAAACTGAAATTTATAAATCTTAAATGGTTAAATTGTTAAGCTAACATTTGAAATAAATTAATAATATCAAGATATTGTTAAAAGTTAACTTAATTTGTTTCATGGGAAATAACTTTACGTTGTAAATATAATATAATCAATAGCAGATGCATACAAATTATATTTTTATATAAAATGTTTTTTATAACCAATTGAAAATAAATTGTTTTTATATTTGTAAGATTAATTCATCCTAGTTTAATTGAGAAGAGTAATCATAATAAAAATTACTTATAAAATTATATGGTAATGGTAAATGAATATAGAGCTACTATAAATCATATAAATTAAATTTTAAGTTCAACAAGCACTTTTAATATATGTATATATATCAAAACTTTATTAATTTAGATTTAATATTTCATAATATATAGAATTTTAACCCTTATTAATAAAATGTATGTCATTCCCATTCCCATTATTTTATTTCATATCTATTTAATAGGTTTAAAATTTAAATAATTACAATACATTACTCTTTGAGGCATTGTTTAGAATTCTTTGAATTACAGTTCTTGTAACTGAAAATTCTTTAGCGAGTGAATATACACTATAGCCCTTTTTGAACAATTCAATAACTCTAATTTTTTGTTCATTATTTAATATTTCTGGTCTACCAACTTTTCTTGCAGGTTTATGATCTTTTGGTTTTTTACTATCAGTCTTAAATAATTTCTCAAATTCAGCTGATAGCTTTAAAAAATGCAGAAAGAAAATTTTTAAGTCACCATTAATTTCATTTTTTGAGTAATCCAAGCATATTAGTCGGATTTTTTTTTGATCAATTTTATCCACTATACTTAAAATTTCCTCAAAACTATTACCTAAGCAATCCATGCTTTTTATCACTAAAGTATCGCCTTCTTCTAATGAGTAACTTATAAGATTAAGAAATTTATCTCTATAAATAATAGATTTATCAACCGATACTTCTTCTATTACTAATCTATTCTTTTGAATCTTATAACCATACTCGCTAAAAAAGCAGATATATCTAGAAAATTCAAATTGCAAATTAGGCTCTATTCTAACATAGGCATATGTACGCATATTAAAAACACCAAAATTAAACAAAAACAAAACAAATCTTAGCATCTTATTTTTTTAAAAAAAACATGAACTAAATCACAAAAGTGTACTATACAGTGTTTAAAACATATAGATTAAATACATACTTTAATCTATATTGGTTATTAGATTTTTTTATCATCTTTATTATATTAGTTAATAATTTTGTTAGTTCTATGATGTTTGTTTTTTTCATCTCTATAATCTCCTTAGTTAATTATTTATGAATTTAATATAAATATAATATTGAAATCTAGTTTTATTTTTTAATTAAATTAATTTAATGATATATAGCTTAACAAACTGTTATTGGGTTAATCTAGTAATTGTTGGTTTTTCTTTATGTAATTGATTTTAAATAAATTTTATTTTTTATATTTTGTTTTAATTATGTTTTTAATTTTAATGAAAATAAAATACATGGTTTTAAAACTATTTAATTTAGTGTTTTGTAAATGATCTAAATCATAATTTTAAATTTTTTATTTGTGCTTTATAAACATACTTTTTAAAAAATAATATTTTCTTATATTTATAATTCATTTAATATTAAATTTTTTATTTTAAAAAATAAAGTATTTTTCAACTAATTTTTTAATAATTATATAATATTTTATTATATTATATGTGTTTAAATTTTTCCGTGTGGGGATTTTTAAAATTATGGAAATATAAAAATATTTACATTAATATAAAAAGTCTAAAATTAATAAACTAATTATATAACAAACAATAAGTGAAGAGCTAAAAAGTATATTTTGATTTGAATTTACTTTATAGATACTCTTCACATCACTCTAAGGAATAGGAGGAGATATGCGTATTTATGCTTATATACGATTAAATTGTAGTATTGAAAATATTGAAGAAGAGAAAGAATCTTTTATTTCTTTATTAAATAGCTTTGATTATAAAATTCATCCTAATAGAGTCATTTTTGAATTAGTATCAGTAGATAAACCTATTACTTTACGAACTATTTTTCTTAATTTAATTAACTATTCTTTAGAAGAAGATGATTTTTTAATAGTTAAAGGTATTGATTGCTTGGGTAGTAGTTTTACGGAGATATTATCATCTATTAAATTAATTGAAAGAAAGAAGATTAAATTAATTATATTGGATTATTTTAATTGTGAATTTGAAGATGATATTAAAAATAATTTTATCCACTTTATAGAAATTTGCATTAATTTTGAAAAACTTTTTTTAATTGATTGTGTTGGACAAAAAAAATCTAGTTTATCCAGAAAAGGGGGTAGACCTGAAAAATTATCCAACGATCAAAAACAGGATGTTATTAATAAATTTAAGAAAGGTTTTAGTGTGTATTCGTTAGCTAAGGACCTTGCTGTCTCAAGGACAGTGATACAAAGAATAATTAAAAAATCTGACAATTAAGATATGAAAAATTTTGCTGTTAATAAGTATTAAATCATGTTTTAAACTTTTATTTAATACTTATTAAATTAATATTTAAATTTTAAAATTAAATTCATATTGATATTTTAATATTTCTATTGATATTGTTGTATAGGCCTTTAGCTATATCTTAACTTATTAAAAGTTATATTTATTAACTTAAGGTTTATTTATATAATTTTGGTAGCTCGAAATATGGATATGAGTATTGATTTAATCAAATGGAAGTGTTCTATATGTGAAGGTTTTATAGTGGTTGATCATTCAAAAATACAAAAAGAAGATTTAGTACAATTTGTATTTAGACGCATAAATAAGAATGATTCTTTTTATTTTATTTATAAAGTTGGTTTAGTTATTGATCGAAAAGAAGAATTATTGATCATCAAATATAAGAATAGAACCTATAAGGTTTTCGAAAAAGATACTTATCCTGCAAGAGCGCCAACTCACCTTATCTATAATATGTTTTGGGTATGTACCTGTTAATTTTTATATTTTGATTTTAATATCTTTTATGTGGAATAAATCTTTGATTTGCTAATTCTCTATATATTCAATAAAAAAGCCACTCGAGTAGAGCGGCTCTTTTGATTTGATAAGTTAGACTTACCAGCTTAACGCACCACCAGTTTGGTAGTCAGTTACGCGAGTTTCGAAGAAGTTCTTCTCTTTACGTAAGTCCATCATCTCAGACATCCACGCAAATGGATTCGTTACACCAGCAAATTGCTCTGGTAAACCTAACTGAGATAAACGGCGGTTACAGATGAATTTCAAGTATTCTTCCATCATGCTTGCGTTCATACCCAATACACCGCGTGGCATCGTGTCACGTGCATATTCGATTTCAAGCATCGTACCTTCAACAATCATTTGAACCACTTCTTGTTGGAACTCAGCAGTCCAAAGGTGAGGGTTCTCAATCTTGATTTGGTTAATCATGTCGATACCAAAGTTCAAGTGCATAGACTCATCACGCAAGATGTATTGGAACTGCTCAGCAACACCGTTCATCTTGTTACGACGACCCATACTCAAAATTTGAGTAAAGCCACAGTAGAAGAAGATCCCTTCAAGTACACAGTAGAATGCGATCAAGTTACGAAGTAAGCGTTGGTCGTTTTCAGGCGTACCTGTGTGGAAATTAGGATCAGTTAAAGATTGAGTATATTTCAAACCCCAAGCTGCTTTACGTGCAACAGATGGAACTTCACGGTACATGTTGAAGACTTCGCCTTCGTCCATACCTAAAGATTCGATACAGTATTGGTAAGCGTGAGTGTGAATTGCTTCTTCAAACGCTTGACGCAAGATGTACTGACGGCATTCAGGGTTAGTAATGTGACGGTAAATCGCCAATACCAAGTTGTTTGCAACCAAAGAGTCCGCAGTCGAGAAGAAACCTAAAGAACGCATAACAATGGTACGTTCGTCTTCAGTTAAGCCATTTTCAGACTTCCAAAGCGCGATGTCATGATTCATGTTCACTTCTTGAGGCATCCAGTGGTTTGCACACCCGTCAAGATATTTCTGCCAAGCCCACTCATATTTAAATGGTACAAGTTGGTTCAAGTCCGCACGACAGTTAATCATGGCTTTGTCATCAACTTGAACACGTTGAGCACCCATTTCTAGCTCTTCAAGGCCAGGGGCAACGTCTAAATGTTCTAAGGCTTGAGCGGCTCTAGCCACTGTATCGGAGGCAACTGTTGGTCGCACGGAATGGGTTCCAGCGGATTGTGGAGCTGCCACGCTCGGCGATGATGGCTGCGCAGTAGATACATTCTGCGAATCTGACGCTTTTTCCGATTGGACGGGCGCAGACTTGTGTTCAGGTGTAGTCGGTTTTTGCGAATCATCTTCAAAATCGTCCCAACTAAGGATAGACATTTTTGTTCTCTCTTCGTTGTATATATCTATATTTGACATCTCTTAAACGAAGATGTCCCTACTATACGCTTTTAATGTGTAAACAAAATTAAGTTTTATTGATGCATGACCAAATTTTGGGCCTTTGGTCTCTACTCCCTACAACTTATTTTGTTTACGCTGTTGCTTACGTATTGTGATAAATGCGTAAACCATCGGCATATAAAAGAAAATAAAGGCAAAGATTAAAACTCCAACACCAAGCATATAGTTATGGCTGAGATGAGAAAGCATAATCTTTACCTCTTTTAAGATTGCTCTTTAGTGAAAAAGAGCAACCTTATTGAATGTTATTGGCAAGCTTCACAATCAGGGTTGTCGATTGAACAAGCCATTGGTACAGGAGCTGCTTGAGTAAAGCCTTCTTCTTCAACTGCTGCTTCTGGTTTCTTCGCTTCTACAACAGGGGCAGCAACCGCCGCGGCTTCAACAGTCGCAGGTTTAACTGCGTTTAAAGCACCTGTGTTGATTGTAGATTTTTCAGCAGAAGTTGCACCTAAAGCTCGGAGGTAATAAGTCGTCTTAAGACCACGTAACCATGCCATCTTGTAAGTGATGTCAAGTTTCTTACCATTTGCACCAGAGATGTAAAGGTTAAGCGACTGAGCTTGATCAATCCATTTTTGACGGCGTGATGCAGCATCAACGATCCAACGTGTATCTACTTCAAACGCAGTAGCAAAGATTGCTTTTAATTCTTCAGGAATACGAGCAATTTTTTGTACTGAACCTTCAAAGTGTTTAAGGTCATTCACCATTACTGTGTCCCAAAGACCACGTTCTTTTAATGCACGAACAAGGTATGGGTTAATAACAGTGAACTCACCAGACAAGTTAGATTTCACATATAAGTTTTGGAATGTTGGCTCAATAGATTGAGAAACACCACAAATGTTAGAGATGGTTGCAGTTGGAGCAATCGCCATCACGTTTGAGTTACGCATACCGTCTTTTTGAACTTTGGCACGTAAAGTGTCCCAGTCTAAACGTTGAGTACGGTCAACTTCGAACATGCGCTCTGGTCGAGACTTCGCAACAATTTCTAAAGAGTCGATTGGAAGGATACCTTGATCCCACAATGAACCTTTGAATGTTGAGTAAGCACCACGTTCAACAGCCAAGTTGCTTGAAGTTTCAATCGCGTAGTAGCTAATTACTTCCATTGATTCATCAGCAAAATCAACAGCAGCATCTGAACCGTAAGCAATACCCATTTCATATAGAGCATCTTGGAAGCCCATGATACCCATACCCACAGGGCGGTGTTTCAAGTTAGAGTTTTTCGCTTGTGGTACAGCGTAGTAGTTAATGTCGATCACGTTATCGAGCATACGTACTGCTGTTTTAATAGTGCGAGCTAACTTTTCACGGTCTAACACACCACCTTGAACGTGTTGTACAAGGTTGATCGAACCCAAGTTACATACTGCAATTTCGTCTTGATTTGTGTTCAAGGTAATTTCAGTACATAAGTTAGATGAGTGAACTACACCAACGTGTTGTTGTGGTGAACGTAAGTTACATACATCTTTGAATGTGATCCATGGGTGACCAGTTTCAAACAACATAGAAAGCATTTTGCGCCATAAGTCTTTAGCACGTACTTTCTTGTGTAGCATGTTAGTTTCTTTCGCTACAGACTCATAGTAAGCATAACGCTCAGCAAATTCAGCACCAGTTAAGTCGTGCAAGTCTGGAGTTTCAGAAGGGGTAAATAATGTCCATTCACCATCTTCAAATACACGTTGCATAAACAAGTCTGGAACCCAGTTCGCAGTGTTCATGTCGTGAGTACGGCGACGGTCATCACCTGTGTTTTTACGAAGCTCTAAGAACTCTTCGATGTCTAAGTGCCAAGTTTCTAGGTAAGCACACACAGCACCTTTACGCTTACCACCTTGGTTTACTGCAACAGCTGTATCGTTCGCAACTTTCAAGAATGGAACAACACCCTGAGACTTACCATTAGTACCTTTAATATAAGAGTTCAAGGCACGAACAGGTGTCCAGTCATTACCTAAACCACCAGCCCATTTAGAAAGCATCGCGTTGTCACGCATTGCGCCATAAATGTCATAAAGGTCATCGCCAATCGTTGTTAAGTAACAACTTGAAAGCTGTGGACGTAATGTACCTGAGTTAAACAGGGTAGGCGTAGAAGCCATGTAGTCGAAGCTAGACAATAAGTTATAGAACTCAATTGCACGCTCTTCTTTATCTTGCTCATTGAGTGCAAGACCCATTGACACACGCATGAAGAATAATTGTGGTAATTCGAAGCGAACGCCGTTTGAGTGAATGAAATAACGGTCAAATAAAGTCTGTAAGCCTAAATAGGTAAACTGATTAGAACGCTCTGGCTGAATTGCTGCTGATAATTTTTCTAAGTCGAAGTCAAGCAAGTCAGGTGAAAGCAAATCAAGCTCAACACCTTTTTTCAAGAATGCTTCAAGTGCATTGTTTTCAGGTGTATCTGTTGATAAGCCTAAGAACGTTAAACCAGTGCTCACTAATTCGTTACAAAGCAAACGTGCAGTCACGTAAGTGTAGTTTGGTTCTTGTTCAATACGGGTACGTGTTGCCATCATCATTGTAGTGGCAATATCACTTTCTTTTACGCCGTTATATAAGTTTTTAACGGTTTCATCGACAATGGCTTGAACGTCAATACCTTCCAAACCTTCAGCTGCCTTAGAAACAGTTGCTTGCAATGCACTTAAATCAAGTGGCTGAAGCTGACCGTTTTTGTCGGTAACTTGTAAAGTAGGGTGGTGGTTTGAGTTCGTTTGCTGACGAGCGCTAGCACGTTGTTCACGGTAAATCACATAAGCGCGGGCAACCTTTTGTTCCCCAGTACGCATTAAAGCAAGTTCTACTTGATCTTGAATTTCTTCAATATGGATCGTACCGCCCGATGGTAAACGGCGAGTAAAAGTATTTAAGACCATTTCCGTCAACTGGGTAATACGGTCGTGAATACGGCTAGAATCCGAACTCTGTTGACCTTCCACAGCAAGAAAAGCTTTACCAATCGCAACTGAAATTTTCTCTGCATCAAATGCAGCAACATCTCCAGTGCGCTTAATCACCTGAATTTGACCGGGAGTCGAAGTAATTACGCTCATGCCAGCATAGCTCCATTGTCACTTTTGTTATGTTCATAGACCGTTTGAACCGAGCAAAAAACATGCCACGATATTTGAGGGATAAACACAAGACTTAGTAGTTAAAGTTTATTTTCAACACAAGATACGGGATTTTTCATAGCAGATCAATCTTGACTTTTTAGTAATTTTTTATCTGTATGATTTGATGGGAGATAGCATAGCAAAGCTGTTAAAAAACGCTTATAGATAACTTTGTGGATAACTCAAAAAACAAACACTTAAATAAATTTAAACTAAACAGAGAAATAATTTGTTTAATATTCATACATTGGAAATATGAATAGAATATGAAATTTAATAACAATAAATAAATCTTAAAAACACGTGAAAATTCAAAGGTTAATAAAATGCAACAAAATACGATGGTCATGTATCAGTTTGGTGAACGCCTACTTGTTTACAATGTAAACGTGTGTATATTGCAAATGATAAACGAATGTATCTGCAAGATTTTTAAGATGCATGAAACGAGATTTATAGGGGCAATGATATGAGCCAAGAAGAAAAGTTACCAAAGATTCTGATCGTTGAAGATGACGAGCGCTTAGCGCGATTAACTCAAGAATATTTAATTCGCAACGGCTTGGAAGTTGGTGTAGAAACTGATGGTAACCGTGCAATTCGTCGTATTATTAGTGAACAACCAGATCTAGTGGTCTTGGATGTCATGTTGCCGGGTGCCGATGGCTTAACAGTTTGCCGTGAAGTTCGTCCACATTACCATCAACCGATTTTGATGTTGACTGCACGTACAGAAGACATGGATCAGGTACTTGGTTTGGAAATGGGCGCAGATGACTATGTTGCTAAACCGGTTCAACCACGTGTTCTTTTAGCGCGTATCCGTGCACTATTACGTCGCACAGATAAAACTGTAGAAGATGAAGTTGCACAACGTATCGAGTTCGATGACCTTGTAATTGATAATGGCGGTCGTTCTGTCACGCTAAATGGTGAACTTGTTGACTTCACTAGCGCAGAATATGACCTATTATGGTTGCTTGCATCAAATGCTGGTCGTATCTTATCGCGTGAAGATATCTTCGAACGTTTACGTGGTATCGAATACGATGGTCAGGACCGTTCAATCGACGTCCGTATTTCACGTATTCGTCCAAAAATTGGTGATGATCCTGAAAATCCAAAGCGTATTAAAACAGTACGTAGTAAAGGTTACTTGTTCGTTAAAGAAACCAACGGGTTATAAGGTCTGAATAAACTTCCTATAAGGTTGGTCGAGTGTTTAAACACAGTATATTCCTGCGAATATATGCGGGACTGGTAATTCTTGTTGTTCTGGTTGCTGTCTTTGGTTATTTGCTTGTACAAATTATCAATTATCAACGGGCACAAGAATACCGAGAATCTTTAACCGATGGTATTTCTTATGTCATTAGTGAGGGAGTCGCTCGACAACCAGGGAAGCAACAGAAAATAGACTGGGTTTCAGATGCGTCAGATTTATTGGAACTTCCAATTTATTATACTGATGCAAGCAAGGTTGAGTTATCTCGTACCGAGAAAAAACGGATCGAAGCTCAAAAATCTGTTGTCCGTTACGATGCCAGTAATAGTATTGCGTATATCATTATTGGCTTGCGTGACGACCCGCAGCATTTTTTATCTATAAAAGTCGACAAAATTACTGAGCGCCAAATGAAGGCTCTCCCTATTTTTGTGCTGGATTATCTAATGTTTTATCCGGGGCAAGAACAAGAATATCTTGCCAAGATTCAAAAGCATTTCTCCTACCCAATTAATATCTACAATATTCAAGATATTAATCTGGACTCCGAACAAATTGGTCGTTTACGCCAAGACCAAAGCGTCATGTTGTACAAAGACAGTGCGACAGTACGCGGAACAACTATTTCAATCGTCTCTCCAATTCCGAATCAGCCTACACGGGTTCTCGTGCTTGGACCAGTGCCGATGTTTAACTGGATGCCTTTGCAGCTTTCAGCAGGGATTACTTTATTTAGCTTATTTTTGCTGAGTCTAGGTGTCTATGGGTTGATCTTGCCACTAGAGCGTAAAATTCGCCAAGTACGTTATGCATTAAACCGTATGAAGTCTGGTGATTTGTCATTGCGTGTTCCTATTGAAGGAAGCGACGAAATGGCAAACTTGGCATCAAGTTATAACAACATGTCTGATCATATTCAGCGTTTAATCGAGGCTCAGCGTGAGTTAATGAGAGCGGTATCTCATGAGCTTAGAACGCCTGTTGCCCGTATTCGCTTTGGTACAGAAATGTTGGCAGAAGAAGATGATTACAATCATCGTATGCATCAGGTCGATATGATTGATAAAGATATTGAAGCACTCAATACCTTAATTGATGAAATCATGACTTATGCAAAACTAGAGCAGGGTACACCTTCGCTAGATTTTGATGAAATTACTTTATTTGATGTGTTAGATCAGGTTGCGGTCGAAACCGAAGCTTTAAAAACGCAAAAAGAAATTGAACTTGTTGCTCCTCCACTTTATGTAAAAGTAGATGCTGAGCGTCGTTACTTACATCGTGTTGTTCAAAACTTGGTGGGTAATGCGGTTCGTTATTGCGATAATAAAGTTCGGATTACTGGTGGTATCCACAGCGATGGTATGGCCTTTGTTTGTGTTGAAGATGACGGTGCAGGTATTCCTGAACAAGACCGTAAAAGAGTATTTGAAGCTTTTGCCCGTCTAGATGATAGTCGTACACGTGCGTCGGGCGGTTATGGTTTAGGGTTGTCTATCGTAAGCCGTATTGCCTACTGGTTTGGCGGTGAAATTAAAGTGGATGAAAGCCCAACCTTAGGTGGTGCTCGCTTTATCATGACATGGCCAGCAAAACGCTTTAAACAGCCTCCTTTAAAAGCCAATAAAAAAGCACCTTCATAAGGTGCTTTTTTATTGATCTATTTATAGTTGAGTTGCATCTGGTTCCAAAATAGGTTTTCCGCTTCTTAAGCTGGTTAACGCATCGGAATTAAAATCGATCAGTAACGAATTGTTTTTTGCATCAATCTGGTATTTTTGAATAAGAGGTTGATCTCCGTTAAGCGTTTCTATTTTATATTCATCTGCAATATGCAAAATACCTTCTAGGTTTGTTGTCGTTGACGCAAAATCCTGTCTAAATATTTCATAGACATCCCTCAAGTCAAAAATTGCATTATTGGCATCTGGATGTTTGTGAATATAGCTTTCTATATGTCGCACTAGTAATTGTGCAAACAAGTAGTAGTTTGGTTTATGCGTATATTCTAGAGTCATGCATTTTTCTCCTTATTATCTGTTATTAGCATACATGGCAAAACACAGGTTATTGTATAAAATTCATTACACTAGATGATGAAGTGAAAATATTATAAAGAGATAAACACTCGATTACGTCCTTGGCGTTTTGCTTGATATAAAGCGTCATCTGCTTCTTTAAATAAACTTTCAATCGCTCGATGGGAAGATGGGGAATATAAGCTTATCCCAATACTCACCTGTATAAAAATTGGTAATTTCCCATAAATATAAATCGGTTGCTGACTAATTTTAATTCGAATTTGTTCAGCCAGTTCAAATGCACTTTCCTTGGTGGTATCTGCAATAAAAATGGCAAACTCTTCACCTCCAAAGCGACCTAATAAATCATGAGGATGTAAAATATTTTGAATCGTGGTGACACAAGTTTGTAGCGCCCGATCACCGATTTGATGACCATAGTTGTCGTTAACTTGCTTAAAGTGGTCGACATCAAGCATGAAAAAAGCTGAGGTCTTATTTTCTTTTTGTACTTTTTCTTGAAGTAATCTGACCGACTGTAAAAACTGGCGTCGAGTCAGACTTGACGTTAGTTCATCATGTGCAATGGCATGTTGAAGCTTTTGAATTAACTCTGAATGCAAAACACTAATACTAGAAACCGTAAGTGGGGCAATCGTCATCATAATTAACCCAATTCGGATTGAGATCGTATTGCTGAAATATTCGTTTGGATAGAGCAAAAGGTAATGTCCAGAGACATGATAAATAATATAAGCACTGGTAAAGCTAGTAATGAGTGCAACAACAATAGGTTTGTAGCGAATGGCACACCAGATCAGGGCAGCAATCGGGTAGAGCAGCGAACCCGGACCAGAGTCATAATAGCTAGCAGCAATCGAAATAAGCACAGCGCCAAAAGGTAAAAGGTCGGTTGGTTGTAGGCCACGATTTCTTGAAAAGTAATGTTTAACCTGACTATATTGAGGGATGTTCAATATGATAGGTAAAAGAAGCAAGGCATTTTGCAGTTCTGAAGTAAACCAGTAACCAAACTCATCCAGCAAGCCACCAATCATAAATTTGGTATTAAACATAGGCACGAAAGTTGCTGCAAACAATGCACCTACTACGCTACCTATTCCGCATAATCCAAATAAAAAAAGGTAAGAATAACCGCGATAGGCCGCCTTAATATGTTGATTAAAAAACATATAGAGCGCAAACGTAGTAACAACATAAAGAAAGTTTGATGTTGTTAAAACAAGTGTGAGAGCAAATGGAGTGCCCTGAAATAAGTCAGCAATCACATATCCTATATAGGCACCGAAAAATGCGCTTGGTCGGCGTGTGATTGGAAAACGAATAAGCAATCCGAGCAAAACCGAATTGGCAGGCCAAAAGAATGCAAGAAAACTTAAAGGGCGAGATGCAATGCCAATGAAACAACATGTCGCAATAATGAAGCTAAATAGGAGAAAAAATTTTAAAAAGGAGAGAAATGAAAATTCACGAAGTGAGTATGGCATCAGCTGCCCTTAATGATAAATACTCTTATCCAAGAGTAATAAAATATTATGTATGATTAAACATTCATCATAATTCAGAGGAGAAGCTGAATACAATAAAAAACAAACTAATATTATAAAAAAGTAAGTTATAAAAAGTTAATAAGCGCTTCAACTGTGTAAATATTCTAAAATTAAAAAATGAAAAAAATCATCATAAATAAAGAAACTATTAGTTAAACCGATTATGTGCTGTGAAACCCCCCTTACAACACATAGAAGAATAGTTTTGTCTAGAAAATCATCCGAAAGACTAAGACGCTTCAACTAGCATGGGAAATTAGAAATCAGGTACAATTGGCGGGATTAATTTTGTGTTTGGTGTATTTGAAGGCCAATACATACATTCTTTGTTAAATAATAGGCCTGCCAGGAGTTATCCCCGCATGAGTGCCATTACTCCATACGACTGGGCGATTATCGCCTTCGTGATCGGCGTTACATTTCTTTGCGTCTTTATGCTCACAGTTCCCTTACTCCTCGGGGGAAAATCGTGGGGACGTGCTAAGCAAGAGCAGTTTGAATCAGGTGTCGTGAGTGCTGGTGGCGCTCGCATTCGCCTGTCTGCAAAGTTCTATTTAGTTGCAATTTTCTTTGTTGTCTTCGACTTAGAGGCGCTTTACCTCTATGCATGGTCTACTTCTGTGCGTGAAGTAGGTTGGTTGGGATATACCACTGTAGTGATCTTTGTCGTTGATTTATTGATTGCGCTTGTTTATGCCTTCTCTGTAGGTGCTTTAAGTTGGTCACCAGCAGATCGCCGTAAATCAGCAGGTGAAGCGGTTAAAATCGGTTCACCAACAATGAACATTGCTGAAATTACACGCTTTAATTCTATTGAAGAGCTCGTAACTGACCCTACAGGCCAGATTCCAGCTCAATCATCAGGTCGTGTTAAGTCAAAAACTACACCTGCATTGTCATCTGAAAAGGAGTAAGTCGGGATGAAATATACTCTGACCCGCGCGAATCCGGATGCTGATCAATACCCATTGCAAGAACGTCAAATTGTGACGGATCCGCTTGAAGAGGAAGTGAATAAAAACGTATTCATGACTCGTTTAGAGGATGTCTTGCATACAGCAGTAAACTGGGGACGTAAAAACTCTTTGTGGCCATTTAACTTTGGTACCTCATGTTGTTACGTCGAATATGCAACGACCTTAACAGGTGTGCATGACTTGTCACGTTTCGGTGCAGAGGTTATCCGTGCTTCACCTCGTCAGGCTGACTTGATGATTGTTGCAGGTACCTGTTTCGTAAAAATGGCACCAGTTATTCAGCGTCTGTATGAACAGATGTTAGAGCCTAAATGGGTCATCTCGATGGGTGCTTGTGCAAACTCTGGAGGTATGTACGACATCTATTCAGTAGTACAAGGTGTAGACAAAATTATTCCTGTTGACGTGTACGTCCCAGGTTGTCCGCCTCGTCCTGAAGCATTAATTCAAGCTTTAATGCTTTTACAAGACCAGATTCAATTAGAGCGACGCCCGCTTTCTGCCGTGATCGGTGATGATCTTCAGCCAGTATATAAGCCAAAGATGATGCCAGAACGTGACCGTAAGAATGCAGAGCGTATTGCCGTTAAAAACTTACGCTCTATGGATGAGATTAAATAATTTTTTGACGGTGTTTTGACATATCTAACTGATATGTTCATCGAGACAATTGACAGAATTTGTATTAAATAGGAAGCCAAGCCAATGGCTGAAACTGACATTGCTATGCCAGAGTCAACAGCAGTTGATTCACGCCCAGCATTTGCAATCGTAGAAGAGCTCAAAACCAAATTTGGTGAGAACTTTTACGTGCAGGCGACTTTTGAAGAGTTTCCAACAGTCTGGGTTGAGCGCGCACGCGTGCAAGAAGTCCTTATGTTCCTACGTAAAGTGGAACGTCCGTATGTAATGCTATTTGACTTATCTGCGATGGATGAACGTTTACGTGTTCATCGTGATGGTTTACCAGCATCTGACTTCACTGTGTTCTATCATTTATTATCGCTTGAGCGTAATAGTGACATTCGTATCAAGGTTGCCTTGAACGAAAATGATCTAAACATTCCAACAGCGACAAATATCTGGCCAAATGCCAACTGGTATGAACGTGAAGCTTACGATATGTTCGGTATCAATTTCGAAGGGCATCCAATGCTCCGTCGTATTTTGTTGCCAACCTATTGGGAAGGTCATCCGCTTCGTAAAGAATATTCAGCACGTGCGACAGAATATACGCCGTACATGCAAGACAAAGCGAAACAAGACTTTGAACAAGAGCACTTACGTTTTGTACCAGAAGACTGGGGCCTTAAGCGTGGTAACGCTGATGAAGACTTCATGTTCTTGAACTTGGGTCCTAACCATCCATCTGCACATGGTGCGTTCCGTGTTGTATTGCAGTTAGATGGCGAAGAAGTGAAGGACTGTGTACCTGATATCGGTTATCACCACCGTGGTGTGGAAAAGATGGCTGAACGTCAAACATGGCATTCTTTCATTCCTTATACTGACCGTGTTGACTACTTAGGTGGTTGTGCTCAAAACATGCCGTATGTAATGGCTGTTGAGCAAATGGCAGGTATTAAAGTTCCTGAACGTGCGCAAGTGATTCGTGTCATGTTGAACGAATTGTTCCGTATTAATAACCACTTGTTATTCTGTGGTACGGCAATTCAGGATGCTGGTGGTATGACACCAGTATTCTATATGTTCGCAGACCGTCAAAAAGTTTACGACATTGTTGAAGCAATCACGGGTTACCGTATGCATCCAGCATGGTTCCGTATTGGTGGTACAGCACACGATCTTCCAAACAACTGGCAAAAGCTTGTTAAAGAATTGCTAGAGTGGATGCCTAAACGCTTAAACGAATACTACACAGCGGCATTGAAAAACTCTGTGTTTATTGGTCGTACGCGTAATGTTGCACAATACGATGCCAAATCTGCACTCGCATGGGGTGTAACTGGTACTGGTTTACGTGCAACAGGTATCGATTTTGACGTTCGTAAATATCGTCCATACAGCGGCTATGAAAACTTCGATTTTGATGTGCCGGTTGAGTATGAAGGCGATGCATACGCACGTGTGCTTGTTCACTTCCGTGAAATTACCGAGTCGCTAAAAATTATTCAACAGTGCTTGGATAACATGCCTTCTGGTCCATATAAAGCGGATCATCCATTGGCTGTTCCACCACCGAAAGATAAGACATTACAAGATATTGAAACCTTGATTACGCACTTCTTGAGCGTTTCATGGGGTCCTGTCATGCCAGCGGGCGAGTCATCATTTATGACTGAAGTGGTTAAAGGTGCAAGTACTTACTACTTGACTTCAGATAAAGCGACCATGAGTTATCGTACTCGTATTCGTACACCGACGTTTACTCACTTACAGCAAATGCCTTCAGTGATTAACGGAAGTTTAGTATCTGACTTAATCATTTATCTGGCGACCATTGACGTGGTTATGGCTGACGTGGATCGCTAAGAGGTAACACATAATGATGATTTTGACTGATAAAAAACCACGTGTGAATGTCGAAGGGATTTTGACTGCGGAAGAAATTCACGAAATCGAACATCACATTGGTCACTATCCATACCCTCGTGCAGCCTCTTTGGATGCATTGAAGTGTGTACAGCGCCGTAATGGTTGGGTAGATGACGCTCAAATGAATGCCATCGCACAGTTGTTGTCGATGAGTGTTGCTGATTTGGAAGGTGTTGCAACATTTTACAACCGTATCTATCGCCATCCGGTAGGTCGTCACGTAATTTTGCTTTGCGACTCAATTGCTTGCTTCTTAATGGGTGCAGAAACTCTTGCTGAAGCATTCCAGCGTGAATTAGGAATTCAGTATGGTCAAACGACACCAGATGGTCGTTTTACATTGCTTCCAATTTGCTGCCTAGGCAACTGCGACAAAGGCCCAACTTTAATGATTGATGAAGATACTCACGGTTTAGTCGAAGTGACATCAATTAAACAGTTATTGGAGAAGTATGTATGAATACTGAACCAAAACCAATTTATGGCGACGGTAATCCGGAAACTCATCCGCTCACTTGGCGTTTAAGCAAACAAGAAGCGGTACGTAGTGCTGATGATTACGAAGCACTTGAAGGCTATGCTGGCTTTAAAAAAGCTTTAGGCATGAAACCTGCTGAAGTGTTAGATGTCATTAAAGCTGCAACTGTAAAAGGTCGTGGTGGTGCGGGTTTCCCTGCGGGTATTAAATGGTCATTGATGGCACCAAATGATGGTGGTCCACGTTACTTGATCTGTAATGCCGACGAAATGGAACCGGGTACCTTTAAAGACCGTTTGTTGATGGAAAAACTTCCACATCAATTGATCGAAGGGATGTTAATTGCGGGTTATACCTTAGAAGCAACTCAAGGTTATATCTTTATCCGCGGTGAATACATCGAGGCTGCTCAATATCTAAATGAAGCGTTAGAACAGATTCGTGCTAAAGGTTATTTAGGCGAAAATATCTTAGGTTCTGGCTGGAATTTTGATCTGCATGTACATACGGGTGCAGGGCGTTATATCTGTGGTGAAGAAACTGCATTGATTAACTCGCTTGAAGGCCGTCGTGCTAACCCACGTACTAAGCCACCATTCCCGCAAGTTGCAGGAGCATGGGGCCGTCCGACGATTGTGAACAACGTTGAAACTTATAACAACTTGCCAGCAATCATGCTTCGTGGACCAGAGTGGTATATCGGCTTGTCAGCGGGGAAATCAAAAGATCCAGGCACTAAAATTTATGGTGCATCGGGTAAAGTTAAATTCCCGGGTCTTTGGGAATTGCCGTTTGGTACAACTGCACGTGAAGTAATTGAAGATCATGCAGGTGGTATGCGTGAGGGCTTAAAGCTCAAAGCATGGTTGCCAGGTGGTGCTTCAACTGACTTTTTACCAGCAGATACCATTGATTTACCAATGGATGCAGACACGATTATGAAAGCAGGTTCTCGTTTGGGAACATGTTTGTTAATGGTGGTAGACGAAACTCAATGTATGGTATCGCTCACTCGTAACTTAGAAGAGTTCTTTGCGCGTGAATCATGTGGTTTCTGTACACCATGTCGTGATGGTTTGCCATGGGCTGTTAAAGCGCTTAAAGCACTTGAAGCAGGTGAAGGCAAGAAAGAAGATATCGACCATTTACAAGAACTAACTCGTAAATTATGGATTGGTAAAACTTTCTGTGCCCACGCACCAGGTGCGATGGAGCCGCTTATGGGCGCACTCAAACATTTCCGTGGTGAGTTTGAAGCGAAAGTGACGAATCGTCCTGTCGTGCAAACCAGCAACGTAGAACAAGCTTAAGGAATTCGACTATGGCTACAATTCATGTCGATGGAAAATCGTATGAAGTCAACGGCTCGGAAAACTTGCTACAAGCATGTTTGAGTCTGGGCATCGACATCCCATATTTTTGTTGGCATCCATCCTTAGGTTCGGTTGGTTCTTGCCGTCAATGTGCTGTTACGCAATATGCGAATCCAGAAGATACGCGTGGTCGTTTAGTCATGTCTTGCATGACACCAGCATCTGACAATACCTATATCTCAATTGAAGACAAAGAAGCAACGGATTTCCGTGCATCTATTGTTGAATTTTTGATGACCAACCACCCGCACGACTGTCCAGTCTGTGAAGAGGGTGGTCACTGTCATTTACAAGATATGACTGTAATGACGGGTCATGACCGTCGTCGCTACCGTTTTACAAAACGTACGCATTACAACCAAGAACTCGGCTCATTCATTGCGCATGAAATGAACCGCTGTATTGCTTGTTACCGTTGTGTTCGTTACTACAAAGACTATGCGGGCGGTACAGACTTTGGCGTATATGCCAATGCATCTCGTGTTTACTTTGGTCGTCCGGAATCAGGTACTTTAGAGTCTGAATTCTCTGGTAACTTGACTGAAGTATGTCCAACAGGTGTATTTACTGATAAGACTCATTCAGAGCGTTATAACCGTAAGTGGGACATGCAGTATGCACCAAGCGTGTGTCAAGGCTGTTCTTCTGGTTGTAACATTTCTCCGGGTGAACGTTATGGTGAAATCCGTCGTGTAGAAAACCGTTTTAATGGTTCGGTTAACCAATACTTCCTTTGTGACAAAGGTCGTTTTGGCACAGGTTATGTAAACCGTGCAGACCGTCCACGTCAGCCTCAGTTCCGTAATGGTGAAACTGTTGCAACTGTTTCTGTCGACCAAGCTCTAGATCAAGCGATTGCTAAGCTTCAAGGCAAAAAAGTTTTGGGTATTGGTTCTCCTCGCGCAAGTTTGGAATCGAACTATGCATTACGTGAGCTTGTAGGTCAGGCAAATTATTCAACTGGTATTGCACAAAAAGAGCAAAAGCTTGTTGAACTTGCTGCATCTATCATGCAAACCGAGGGTATCTACAACCCGAATATGCGTGAAATTGAAAGCTATGATGCTGTTCTGATCTTAGGTGAAGACCTAACTCAAACTGCACCTCGTATGGCATTGTCTGTTCGCCAAGCTGCGAAAAACAAAGCGCGTGAAATGGCTGCAAAAACACGTACACCAGATTGGTTAGCTGAGCCTGTACAACGTATTGGCCAAGAAGCAAAATCTCCGGTTTACATTTTAGCTGCAACTCAAACTCGTCTTGCTGACATTGCAACTGGTGAAGTGGTTGCTTCTCCAAATGACATCGCACGTTTAGGCTTTGCAGTTGCTGCGGCAGTAAATGGTGAAGTTGTAGGTGGTTTAGATGAAGATGCAAAAGCATTTGCTCAAACCATTGCCGACACTCTAAAAGCAGCAAACAAACCATTAATTATTGCGGGTACAAGCTTGCAAGATGCTTCTATTATGGAAGCTGCTGCACAGTTAACTCAGAACTTAGGTTCTAAAGCTGGTTTAAGTCTTGTAGTTCCTGAAGTGAACTCTATGGGCTTGGCATTGTTCGGTGGTTTAAGCCTTGAACAAGCATTTGCTCAAGACTACGACACACTTGTTATTGTTGAAAATGATTTGTTCCGTCGCTTACCAGCTGCTCAAGTAAAAGCTGCATTAGATAAAGCTGAAACAGTAATCGTGCTTGATCACAGTGAAACTGAAACTGTGAAACAGGCTGATATCGTTCTTTCAGCAGCAAGCTTTGCAGAGGGTGATGGTACTGTTGTAAGTCAAGAAGGTCGTGCACAGCGTTTCTATCAAGTTTACGATCCAAGTTACTACAAACCTGAATATGCAATTAAAGAATCATGGCGTTGGTTACATGCCATTGAAACTGGCATTAAAGGTAAGGCTGTAGATTGGACATTGCTTGACGATGTAATTGAAAGCATCGTGAAAAATGTACCAGTACTTGAAGCTATCCAAGATGTTGCGCCTGATGCAGGTTACCGTGTACATGGCTTGAAAATCGCGCGTGAACCACGTCGTTATTCAGGTCGTACAGCAATGCGTGCGCCGTTATCGGTTCATGAGCCTAAACAACCTACCGATCCAGATTCAGCATTAACATTCTCAATGGAAGGTTATGTTGGTCCGCAAAAAGCGTCATCATTAGTACCATTTGCATGGGCTCCGGGTTGGAACTCTCCACAATCTTGGAATAAATACCAAGATGAAGTTGGTGGTCACTTAAAAGGTGGTGATTCTGGTGTTCGTTTATTCGATCGCTTGGCAAAACGTCCTGCACGTAGCTACGTTGCTCCAGTGCCAGTAGTTGCAAATCCTGAAAGTTTCCGCTTAGTTCCAATGCACCATATTTTTGGTTCTGGCGAATTCACGATTAAAACACCTGCAATGGAAACTCGTATTCCTGAAGCTGTGTTTGCAGTGGGCGAACAAGATGCAACTCGTTTGAACCTTCAAGAAGGTCAACGCATTACAGTAAAAGCAGGTGAAACAACTGTAAGCTTGCCTGTACAAGTAATTGAATATTTACCTACAGGTTATATTGGTTACCCAGTTGGTTTAGCACCAATGGTGTCACTAGCTGAGCCTGTTTCAGTGGCTTTAGGAGTGTAATTCATGAATCAAGAAATTATACGTCAAACGCCACTTTGGGCTGAGAACTGGCCGATTGCTTATGCTGTCGTTCAAGCAGTTGTAATTTTGCTTGTTGTGGTTTTAGTTGCAGCGTTGATGTCTTTTATTGAGCGTCGTTTACTTGCTTGGTGGCAAGACCGTTATGGTCCAAACCGTGTTGGTCCTGGTGGTATGTTCCAGATCGTTGCCGACATGCTCAAGATCATGTTCAAAGAAGACTGGACACCAAAGTTTGCTGACAAACTTACATTCCGTTTAGCACCAGCTGTTGCAATGGCAACAGCGGTTCTTTCGTTCATGGTAATCCCAGTGAGTCCTTCACTGGGTGTTGCCGACATGAGTATCGGTTTGTTGTTCTTCATGGCAATGGCTGGTATTGCAGTCTATGCGGTTTTATTTGGTGGCTGGGCTTCAAATAACAAATACTCATTGCTTGGTGGTTTACGTTCAGCAGCTCAAACCATTTCTTATGAAGTGTTCTTGGGTATTTCATTGATGGGTGTGGTTGCAATTGCAGGCTCATTTAACCTTCGTGAAATTGTTGAAGCACAACGTGATGTTTGGTTTGTCATTCCACAATTCTTAGGTTTCTTGATTTTCGTAGTTGCTGGTGTTGCGGTAACTCACCGTCATCCATTTGACCAACCAGAAGCAGAGCAAGAATTGGCAGAAGGTTACCATGTTGAATATGGCGGTATGAAATGGGGTATGTTCTTCGTTGCTGAATATGTCAACGTAGTACTGATCTCTGCATTGATCGTGACTTTATTCTTTGGTGGCTGGTTAACGCCATTCAATTTAGAAATTCCATTTGTTCCACCAGTATTCTGGTTTGTGATTAAAACAGCATTCTTTGTAATGATGTTTGTATTGGCACGTGGTTCTTTAATGCGTCCGCGTTATGACCAAGTCATGAACTTTGGTTGGAAAATTTGTTTGCCATTGGCGTTGGTCAACTTGTTAGTGACTGGTGCTGTGATTCTGATGAATCAGGCCTAGGACAGCAGGGAGTACAAAATGTATAAATTTCTAGCTGGATTCGGATCAATTGTACGTACGTTACTCATGGTGTTTAGCCATGCAACGCGTAAACGTGACACGATTTTATATCCAGAAGTTCCGGCTGAACAGATTGTGCCGCCACGCTTTCGTGGTCGTATCGTATTAACGCGTGACCCTGATGGGGAAGAGCGTTGCGTAGCATGTAACCTATGTGCGGTTGCATGTCCGGTTGGCTGTATCTCACTACAAAAAGCAGAAACAGAAGATGGTCGTTGGTACCCGGAGTTTTTCCGTATTAACTTCTCACGTTGTATTTTCTGCGGTATGTGTGAAGAAGCTTGTCCAACAACTGCGATTCAGCTCACACCAGACTTCGAGTTAGGCGAATATGTACGTCAAGACCTTGTTTATGAGAAAGAAAACTTACTCATTTCAGGTCCGGGCAAATACCCAGATTACAACTTCTACCGTGTAACGGGTATGGCAATTAACGGTAAAGAGAAAGGTCAAGCACAAAAAGAAAGTGCACCAATCGATGTACGGAGTCTATTACCATGATGTGGCCGTTTTATTTGATGGCACTCGTGGCCATCGTTTCTACGGTTCGTGTAGTGACTAACACGAACCCTGTACACGCTCTACTTAGTCTAATTGTTTCATTGCTTGCTGTTGCTGGTATTTTCATGATCGTGGGGGCGCCTTTTGCAGGTGC
>NZ_JEXG01000042.1:0-33570 GCF_000581275.1 Acinetobacter sp. 809848 | reverse complement strand
TGGTGCAATTTCGCTCATAGAATATCCCCTAACTTGAATTTGTAACATATTCAAGATGATATGCTAGAGCTTAGTTAAATTTCAAATTTAAAAACTTGTGGATAAACAAGTAGAAGTCACAAACTGACGTGCTTAATCATACCGTTGGTCAGAAAGTGAACATATGGAATTGAAAAATATTTCGCTTTTGTATCACTAAAAAAATTATTTTAAAAAATACTATTGTTAATATGCGGTATATAATACATTTTTTATTAATGATTTTTTCTTTAAAATTTTTTGAAAGTTTAACTATTGTAACACTAAATACTAATAAAATAATTAATAAATAATATCGTTTTTATTTTTAACATATTGTTTTTATTGCACTTTATTTTATATAAAATAGAATTTTATAATAACAATTATAATCTATTATATTTTGTTATTGATAATAATTATTATAATGTTAGACAGGTTAGTCTTTTGTTTGTAGACCGATAATGTTTAAAAAAAAGGGTTATTATTTTGAAATATCTAGTTACAAACAGGTGGTTTTAATATTATATAAAATTTGGCTAGTATTGATTTGGTTATTTTAACTCTTACAATGGATTTATTTTTTTATGAGAATTTTTTCATATTTATTAATCATAACAGCAGCAGTAATTTTTTATTTTAGTATAAAGTTTGGATTTGATTTAAAAACAGCCTTTTATACTTTATTTTTATTAGTGGCTTGGTCAGTATGTTGTTATTTTTTATACAAATTTTATGATGATATGGGATATCCAAAAATCTGGTTTTATCTATTTTTCGGTATTTTATTAAGTTTCTGTTTTTATCCTCTTTTAGAGTTTTATTCATTTAAACCAATCACATATAACTGGTTGGATTGGATAGGCTTTAACGAGGAAAATGTTAGTAATCAAAATGAACAAAAATGGTTTGGGCGAAGTTATGGTAAATTTGGAATAACAGTTATCTTTTCATTAGTCGCAATAATAATTCAACTGTTATTTGATAATGATGATTAATAATATTTAAAATAACTGTCGAGAATGGCAGTTATTTTTTTATAAGAATTTAGTCAGCATATTTTAATTTGTTTTTTGGTTGAGCTGTGAACTCATCAATAGGCATATCTAAGAAAAACTCCTTAGCTTCTTCATGTTTACAGTGTAGCCAGTCATTCCTTAGCTCGGGTGGAATAACGATGATAGAGCGCTTCTCATCGGTCGGCGCATGAAATTGATTCATGAAAGGGTGGTTATCAGAATTAATTGTGAGCATGCTCATAGATCTGATTTCTTCGCCGTTCACTACCGCATATTCATAAATACCGGCAATTGTAAAAGGCATATCATCTTTCCTATAAATCCCCCACCATTCTGGCTTATTGTTTATGTACTTCGGTTCAAAAATCACATCAGCAGGAATTAAGCAGAATTGGTTTTTCTTCCAAGCATTACGGAAGCTAGGTTTTTCGTGAACTGTCTCAGTTCTTGCGTTGTAAGTGTTGTGTACCTTTTTAAGTTCTTTGACCCAAGGGGCTACTAATCCAAATCTGGCTAAACGCCATTCCATTTCATCTTTTTTAGAAAATAGAAGGGGAGCTTTATAATTAGGGTATATGTGAGATTTATATTCAAATGTTGGCTCAAACAGGTCCAGCAAGTGAATTCTATCTTTTGCGATTGGTTCATAGTTTGAGCACATAATTTAAATACCTTAAGTAGGTAAAGCGAATAAAATACCGCGCTTTTTAGGGCTGGAATTTTCTAAATTTGTTACTGAATATACAAATAAAATTTCATTAGATTGTTCATATCCCTCTTGATCTAGATAAATAAATTTAATTCGGTCATTAACTTGTTGATTGAGGGTATCTATTGATGAAAGTTTAACTTTTAACATAATTGAAAACTCTTGATCGATATCAATATTTTTTTTACTTGTAGTAATAAATATTTGATTTTTTCTACGTGCCGCCAAATAAATAAAAGGTGAGGATTCATTAAAAGGTTCAAGATAACAATCAATAAGTTTAATATCTGATTTGAAGTTAATTATAAACTCATCATAATCGTTTTCATCTGGGAAAGGATTATTTTCATAAATGACATTAGTATTTTTTATAGTAGCTTTTAAGGCTTTTCTTCTATTCTCCTTTTCTTGCAACAAAACACTTAATTGTCTTTCAGCAATCTCAAGATTTTTATCTTGTTGCTTCATATTAAGCATAAGCCATAAAAATGCTAATGGAGCAAAAATACCAGAAAGAAAGCCTCCAAAATCGCCAAGATTAATAGGTTCGAACTTTAAATGTAAGTTACCCCAATGCAAAGTATTATTATTATCCAAGGGATGGATCATTAAATTAATTAAAATAATAAAAAAGAAGACAGTAAAGGAATATACAAGATACCTTAAGCTAGATATCTTTTTTGCAAAGTGCACAAAACTAGAAGAATTATCTTTCATAATGTCCTTTAAATTTTAAATAAATATTATTGTAGCTAATTATCTACATGACCTTTCTAAAATTACATTATTTCTGTTTGTCTAACTCCATATCACGCTAATAACTATATAATTATTTTGTAAACCTAATGACCAGCCCATCTCTTTATAGAATGGTTCACCATATTTAATTGTGTGCTCGATATAAAAGTAAACCCAATCTTTCATTTGCAAATTCTCAATTTTTTAGTAAGTGATTAATTATTTAGATCTATATTAACTAGCCTAACTATTCATGATATCTGCTTATAATAATATTGTTATGCTCAACCCATTTTTCTCTCATATTCCTTATTAATTTTTGTTCAAAGTAGATTCTGTTTTTGATTAAAGCTTTTGAAATATCAGATAACACAACGTTTTCAATCATATTCATAGCTTTGCGAAGATCATCAAATGTCACTTGGACATATCCATCGGTTACATCGTTATCATCATCACCAACCATGTGATTAATCAGTTTTTTAATTGTATAACTACCAATTGCTAGACTATTTGCGATTGTTCCGAAGGTTCTCCGCAAGTCATGAAAAGTAAATTGAATACCAGTTGCTTCAGTTATCGTATGACGAGCCTCACGCTTATCAACAATATGTGAATCAAGCGTTTCACCTGCGAAAACGTATTTATTATTGCCAGCAAGTTTTTTTCGTTCAGCCAAAATATACCACAGCATTTCTCCCATCGGTAGGAGAAGATCTTCATGATTTTTCGGATCCTGAATTTTTATAGTTCCATATTTTAAGTCAACATTTGCCCATTCCAGTGTTTCACCTTCTTCTCGTCTGAATCCAGTTAGGATCAATAGGAGTAAGAAGTCCTGATTTGTGTATGCACGATGGTTTAAATTTTGGTTGCCTGCCCACCAAGTTGTACACACAGCAAGTGACCAATCATGTATCTGGTCTGCTCGAATATACCCTTTACGGCGTTTTATCTTGTTCCATTTTTTTTCCTTATAAATAATCCCAACAGGGCTTTTTTCTGTGATGATTTTTTCATCATTATCGTTATATAGAATTGAGGCATTGAAGTTGTAGACAGCTGATAAAAACTTCATTGCAAGATTTGCCTGCGCTAAACTTCGCTCAGATAAATCCATATGCTTGTTTAAAGTCATTTTCTGAGAAATCTCAGTAATTTTGATGTTTTTCCAATCTTTAAAATAATCATTGGCACATCGGTCATAAGCATCAATTGTATTAGCGCTTAGCTTTTTTTTACTTTTGTAGACTTCATAGGCTTGTTCAAGCGTTGGGATTAATTCATTTGCTTCTTTTTCGGATTTAAAGTCATTCTTTAATTGTCTTTTTTGAGCAACTGGATCAATACCCTGATGCATCATTAACAATATTTTTTTAGCTTCAGTACGTGCTTGCTCAAGAGTATATACGCCATGTTTGCCAATTGACTTCCTTTTGTTTCGACCGTCAGGCATTCTCGTTTCAACAAAATAGGTTTTCGACTTAGTTGCAATTACGCCAAAACCAATAGTAACTGAGTCACGATAAAATTTACTTCCGCTTTCTTCGAGGGGGATACTGTCGATAAATGTTTTATTAAGCTTATATCTTTGGCTCATGGTGACTTAAAAGGTGTGAAACGATATACAGCAATATAACACAATATTTTTGAAGCCTACTATAAGCCTATTTTTGATTGTTTTACTGAAAAATAATAAGTTTTAAAATTGATCTTTCTTGTCTTAACTTGTTGTTTTTATAATAAAATAAATGCTCCGAAGATGCCGCTGCATGTGTCGTTACCCTGAACCCGATGAGTTCAAGGTGGACGCGACGTATACTTGCTGGGTTTCCTACTCGAAGGTAGGCATACACTCTAAATATACAGAACGCAATCCATAAGTTTAAGTATCGGCAGGGGAATAGACCCGCTGGCGAACATCCCAGAGATAGCTTAAGTATAACCGATCTGACTATGTTGGCAATCACTTGAGTCTATGGAACTGTAAACTTAGTTTGCGTTTGATGAAGCTTTGTACATTGAACGTGGATAAAACGATATTCAACCGTAATGGATAGTCAAAAATAAAAATGCCTTGCATCTATGATTTATAGAGCAAGGCATTTTGTGGTAATCAAAGCTTGTTAAATAACCTGTTCCACATCTTCTAAAATCGTTTGCAGTAGGCGTTCACAGTGAGTGTATTCCTGCAAAGATTTATTAAGACTCAGCACTTCTTGAGTTAACTGTAGAGCGACCATAATGACTAGTTTGTTGTGCTCAACACGTGGGGCACTACGGCGCATGTCATTAAATTTCTCATTGAGAAGTTGTGCAGCGCGTTCAAGTTCATCTTTTTTATCTGAGGTAGTCGCGAGTCTAAAAGTTTGCTCAATCAGCCTAAGCTCTACCATGACTTGTTCACTCATGATTGGATCTCCTCACCAGTTTCAGCATTAGGATGGGCAAGTTGCTGGATTTCTTGAGCGTGTTGATCTTGAGCAGTGCCTAAAATTCCTAAACGCTGAATAATGGCTTCAACTTTTGATTTGGCAAGCTCATTTTTTTGTAACAAACGGTCACGATCTTGTTGTAAATCATGCAGCTCTTGTTGGGTTTGACGCTGGTGGGCTTGTAACTTCTCTTTTGCAACACGTAATTCATTTCGTTCTGCAAGAATTTCTTGAAAACGATTTTTTAAATCAGTCGTACTTTTTTCTAATCGGCTATAACGTTCGGCAAGTGTGTTAGCATCTTGATTCAATTGTTGAAATTGGCCTTTTAACTGAGAAAGTTGCTCAGTTACCGACTCAATTTCCTCTTGTTTTTTAGTGATAATACTATTTTTTTGCACAACTTGTGCGTGATGCTCTGTTTCAGCCAGTTCTTTAGCTTCCGAGAGTGCCGCATGTTCACTCTCTAAATGATGTAAGCGTGTTTTTAAAACGCTAATATGCGCTTGTAGCCGCTGTAATTGTTCTAACATAACGAGGTCGCACAGAATTGCAATCAAAGGTAATATATACAAAGTATAGAGATTGGATAAACGAATGCAAGACGATATTTCAGGCTGGACAGATTGGAACGCTCATTTTGAAGGAATTGAAGAAATTTCAAGCCCTAGTGAGTTACATGGTCTGTTAACAGGTATTGTTTGTGTGACAGAAGCGCCTACGCGTGAAGAATGGTCACAAATTTTAACAACCCTTAATGTGCCAGAGTTAAGTGAAGATGCTTTAGCGCTTTTGACTGACGAAGCAGAAGATGTGGTTCATGCTTTATCTGAAGATGAATTAGATTATCTACCAATGCTTCCAGATGATGAACATCTACTTCAAGAGCGTGTGCAAGCATTATCTGATTGGTGTGCGGGTGTTGTGTTAGGTTTTGGTTTGGCATCGGGTCATGTTCGTAGTGATGAGCGTGAATTGATTGAACACCTTCAAGATGTTGCAGCAGTTGAATTTGAAGATTCTGACAATGATGAGGAAGGTGAAAGCAGTTACGAAGAATTGTATGAATTTGTACGCTTAATCCCTGTGAGCTTGTCTATTGGCAGAAAAAAAATCACTGTAGCTGAAAGTTCATTATTGAAAAACTTTCATGCAAAAAGTAAAACTGCGGCTCTAGGTACAGATCAGAATATTGTAGAAATGTTCACACCACATCGTCCAAGCTAATTGAGGCGATGTGTTATTGGTTGTATTTTATTTTTTGACTTTAAAATTCTAAATCAAGTAGATCATTATGAAATTGCCTCAAGTTGATTTTCAACATCGTAGAGACCGTTTAGCAGAAAAAATGGGTCCTAACAGTATTGCAATTATTGCAACGCGTGAGGAGATGTACCGTAATCGTGATGCGGATTATAAATTCCGTGCCGATAGTAGTTTTTTCTATTTGACGGGCTTTGCTGAGCCTGAAGCAGTTGCGGTTATTGAAACTTTTGAGGATGTAACTGACTATAGCTATAGTCTTTTTTGCCGTGAACGTAACCGCGAGATGGAAATCTGGAATGGTTACCGTGCCGGAATTGACGGTGCAATCGAAGACTATGATGCAGATGAAGCTTATGCAATTGACCTGCTTGATGAAGAAATTATTGAAAAGTTATTAAATAAAGAACGCCTTTATTATCGGATTGGGCAAAATGCTGCGTTTGATGCACGAGTGAGCCAGTGGATTAAAAAAGCAGATGCTGAGCATCGACATCAAGGTGCTCCAGCTCAACTGGTACAGCTCGACCGTATTGTTGATGAAATGCGTTTAATCAAGTCACCACAAGAACTTGAGCTGATGCAAACTGCTTCAAAAATTAGTGCTCAGGCACATACTCGTGCGATGCAGATGGTGCGGCCAGATATGATGGAATATGCGCTTGAAGCCGAGCTCAATTATATATTTGGGCAAAACGGCTGTGTCCCATCTTATAACAGTATTGTTGGTGGCGGGTCTAATGCCTGCATTTTACACTACGTTGAAAATAACCAACCTCTTAAAGACGGTGATTTAGTCTTAATTGACGCTGCATGCGAATATGAGTTCTATGCGTCAGATATTACCCGTACTTTTCCGGTCAATGGTAAGTTTAGTGCTGAACAAAAAGCATTATATGAAGTTGTATTGGCTTCTCAATATGCGGCGATTGATGCAGTACGCATTGGTAATTCGTACCGTGAGCCTCATGAAGTAGCCGTTAAAATTTTAACCGAAGGCCTAATTGAGTTAGGTTTGCTCAAAGGTGATATTAACGAACTTATCGAAACCGAAGCATACCGTCAGTTTTATATGCATGGTACAGGCCATTGGTTAGGAATGGATGTACATGATGTCGGGTCTTACAAAAAAGGTGAAGACTGGCGTCAATATGAAGAAGGTATGGTCGTTACCGTTGAACCAGGGCTATACATTGCACCAGACGATGAAACTGTAGATAAAAAATGGCGTGGTATTGGTATTCGTATTGAAGATGATGTAGTCGCAACATCAAAAGGTCCGCGAGTTTTAACTGCTGATGTAGTTAAAAATATTGCAGATATTGAACATTTAATGGCGCAAGCTAAATCATAATTAAACGTATTCGCCAAAGGAGCACAACTCGATGCAACAACAAGTGATTATTGTAGGTGGGGGAATGGTTGGACTTAGCCTTTCACTCATGCTGGCGAAGGCAAATATTGCAGTAAAGCTGTTAGAAGCTGTGAAATACCCAAACTATGATGATCAAAATGTTGCCCCTTATCATTCCAGTTTCGATGCGCGTAATACGGCTTTATCGCGTCGTAGCGTCCAGATTTATCAGAAGCTGGGGTTATGGGATGCATTACAGCAGCACGCGACTCCAATTCTACAAGTTCACATTACTGAACAAGGCAGTTTTGGTAAGGCACGATTAATTGCAGAACAAGAAAAAGTCGAAAGCTTTGGGCAGGTGATTGAAAATGCTTGGTTGGGGCGTGTTTTATTGACTCAAGTACGTCAGCAGCCTTTGATTGAGCTGATTGATGGTGTTCAAGTGACTGCTTTAACTCAAGATGCTGAGCAAGTACATATTGAGGCCAAGCGTGGTGATGACCTTTTAAAACTTGAGTCAAAACTATTAATCGCCGCAGATGGGCGTGACTCTTTCTGTCGTCAGGCTATCGGCGTTGGTGTAGATGTTCATGATTATGATCAGGTTGCAATTGTCACTACCGTTCAGACTTCAAAACCACATGATCAAGTCGGTTTTGAGCGTTTTAGTGCATTAGGCCCTTTAGCTTTATTGCCTTTACCGGGCGAATATCGCCGTTCGGTTGTATGGCCTGTTAAAAAAGGCACTGAAGGTGAGTGGTTAGGTGAAGAAAACGACCAACACTTTTTAGATGCTTTGCAAAAAACTTATGGTGACAGAGCGGGTAAATTTGAAAAGACGGGTAAACGCTTTAGTTATCCGCTTTCACAAGTGCTTGCACATAAACAAGCAGTCGGACGCGTTATTTTAATGGGGAATGCGGCGCATACAATCCATCCTGTTGCAGGACAGGGCTTTAACCTATGTCTACGTGATGCGGATGTTTTAGTGCGTTACTTAGTGAACCAGCTAACTACTTCTGATGATATTGGTAACCCAGATAATTTACTGGCTTATGAACAAGCTCGTTTGTCAGATCAACAACGAGTCATTAAGTTCTGTGACACCGTGGTTCGTGGTTTTAGTAATCAAAATCCATTATTAAAATTAATTCGTAATACGGGATTAATTGCATTCGATGTCATTCCGGGAGTTAAACCACTGGTAGCGAACTATGCAATGGGGCTAAAAGCATGAGTGAAGTACTAGATGTTGTCATTGTTGGTGGTGGACTGGTTGGTGGTTTAACAGCTTTATTACTTGCCCAAGGTGGTGTACAGCCTACTGTGCTTGATGCTGCTCCTGTACTGGATGTTGAAAAAACACTAAGTGTGATGAACCCGCGTGTTTTAGCACTCAGCCAAGCGACCATTCATTTACTTAAAACTGTCAATGTTTGGGATGATCTAGCACGTCAAATGCCATATACAGGCATGCAAGTGTGGAATCTGAATGGCTATGGTGAAATTAATTTTGGTCACGAGTCCGTACAAAGACCAATGCCAGAACAGACCTTGGGTTCTATGGTTGAGCCAAGTGTGTTGAATGTTGCTATTCAACAAAAAATGCTTGAGCAGTTAACAGACTATCGTACTCAAGTTCGTGTGACTCGCATTGAGCAGGGTGTTGGTTGTTGGCATATTCAATTGGCAGATGGTACGACACTTAAAACAAAACTGCTGATTGGTGCAGATGGTGCCAATTCATTTGTACGAGAACAGGCCTTTATTGACCTAGATGTCTTAGATTACAAGCAAGCAGCGATTAGTTGTGCTATTAAAACATCTAAACCTCACAATCATGTTGCTCGTCAAATTTTCTTACCTACAGGGCCTTTAGCCTATTTACCGATGGCTAGTCTTGAAGAAAGTGAAAATGGCTACTGGCAGTCAATTGTCTGGACACTACCTGATGATTATGCCGATGAATATTCTGCTTTAACCGATCATGAATTTATGCAGCTTTTAACTCGTGAAAGCCAACATATGTTGGGTGAAGTGTTAGATGTACGTTCAAGAGCCCAATTCCCGCTCAAAGCGCGCGCCGCAAAACAGTATGTGAAAGCTGGTTTAGCTTTAATTGGGGATGCTGCACATGTGATTCATCCACTTGCTGGACAAGGGGTAAATATTGGTTGTTTAGATGCGGCTGTACTCTGTGATGCATTACTACATGATTTAGCGCGTGGCGTATGGGCAAATGAACAGACATTGTTGCGTTATGAGCATCGCCGTAAAGGCCAAAATGATGCAATGATGCATAGCATGTCGGCAATTGGCTGGTTGGAAAGTAGTGAGCTATTTCCATTTATCTGGGCTCGGAATGTGGGACTCAAGCAAGTTGAACAAATTTCCTTCTTAAAAGAGAGTTTTATGCAACAAGCAAACGGTTTAGGGTCTTTACAAAACACCCAGTATAGTCGTTAAAATAATTACGAAGTTTATGCTCTACTGGTCTAAATAAATATCAGTAGATATTTTTTAAGCAATCATTTATATATCATTACCAATTGGGTTGAAAAAGATACACATTTGACCAATTTGGCTCTTTGCTAAATGCAAAGAGATTGCTAAATTTCTGAGGTCTTGGGACCATAGCGATGATGCAATAGAAATCATTCTGGGGAGTGAAAAATGTCAGATATCAATGATTATGAAGATGCAGAAGATTCTGCTGTAGATGAAGATGAAGCGAAGGCAGCTGAAAGCGGTGCAGCTGATGAAGAAGCAAGCAGTATTAATGATACTGATATTGCTGAGGCAGAAACACTGACTGTGACTGCCAAGCAAAAACAGCGCCAAGCGCTGGAAGATGAAGTTGCCGCATTTTTAGCTCGAGGGGGGAGAATTACCGAAGTTCCTCCAGATGAACATAGCGACCATTAATCCTAAAAAGCATCACATGAGTGATGCTTTTTTTATTTTTAAGGTGCGTTCTGAAGCTCTCTCAAGATCCCGCATTCATCTACTGTTCGATTGGTAGAGCAGTGCTGTTTTAAATCAGTCAAAGATTCTTTTAAAAGTAATAATCGTTCGATTTTTTCTGATACTTCTTTTAAGTATTTATCGACTAAATTATCAATTTCTGTGCAGGCCTGTTTAGGCTGAGTTTTCATTTCTTTTAACGTTTTAATATCACTCAGTGAAATATTTAATTCACGGCAATGCTTAATAAATAAAAGGTCTGCAAGTGTTTGTTCGGTGTAAACACGATAATTATTTTCTGAGCGCTGAATACGGTCCAGCACACCTACTTTTTCGTAATAACGGATCGTATCAATTGGAATATCCGCTTTTTTTGATAATTGACCAATAGAAAAACTCATAAGACTTGACTCTGGAGCTACTCGAGGGTTTTTAATCACTATAAAAGAGTTTTTGAGGAAATAAAATGGCTGGATGTGGTTGTGCTTCAACATGTTCTCCTTCAAAGAAAGTGAGTCCACGTTTTAGAAAAGCGTTATGGATTGCACTTGTGATCAATGCCTTAATGTTTGTGGTGGAAATATTGGGAGGTTATAAGGCCCAATCTGTTTCACTTTGGGCAGATGCATTGGACTTCGCCGGAGATGCAGCAAACTATGCACTATCTTTAGTCGTTCTTTCGATGAGTTTATATTGGCGTGCGACAGCGGCATTAGTTAAAGGAATAACGATGGCGGCTTTCGGTGTTTTTGTCATTGCGAAAGTGGTCTGGTCGTATTTTTATGGTGTTTCACCCGAACCAATGGTGATGGGGGCAATTGGTGTAATGGCTCTAATTGCTAACGTTTCTGTCGCGCTTATGCTTTATGCATTTCGTGATGGGGATGCAAATATGCGTTCTGTTTGGTTGTGCAGTAGAAATGACTCAATTGCTAATATTGCTGTAATTTTAGCTGCGGTTGGGGTATTTGGAACAGGCAGTGTATTTCCCGATTTATTTGTTGCCTTTGTCATTGCATACTTGGGTGTATCTTCTGGTTATGCTGTTATAAAACAGTCACAACAAGAAAGAAAACAGGCAAGAGTTATAGTTGCCAGTGAAGCGTAATACTCAAGAGTAATAAAAAAGGATCTTTTATATGATCCTTTTTTATTTTAAGCCGTTAAAACAAGAGGGTTATAGCGATACTCCACATAACGCAACCAATAATGAAATCTAAAATTTTCCAAGCTTTGGGATTGGTAAATAGTGGCTTTAATAATCTTGCACCATAGCCCAGACTAAAAAAGAAAACCCAAGAGGCAAGAATGCTCCCCAAAGCAAAACTCACTTTGTCTTCAAGCTGAGTTGCAACTGAACCAATTAGAACAATAGTGTCTAAATAAACATGAGGATTAAGCCAAGTAAAGGCAAGACAGGTCACTAATGCTTGAGTTAATGTTTGTTTTTGACTGCTATCAAGGTCCATACTTTGGGTAGTCTTAAATGCAGCATAAAATGCTTTGGCACCGTAAACTAATAAAAACGTTGCCCCTAAATATTTAGCTACGGTAATTAAGATAGGTGATGCCGTCATGATTTCGGCAAAGCCTAATACACCACAGGCAATTAAAATTGAGTCGGATAGAGCACAGATTAAGCACAACCAAAATACATATTGCTGTTTAAGTCCTTGTTTTAGGACAAAAGCATTTTGAGCTCCAATTGCTACGATAAGCCCGCTACCAATACCGAAACCTTTAAAAAATATACTAAGAGAGAACATAACAATAAGGTGGAAAAAATCAGATGTGGGAATTATCTGACTTTTTATTAAAAAATAAGTAAAATTAAGAATATTTAGGTTTGGCTAAAAAAAATTTAGGTTTGATATGTTAGATAGCAAACAATGTGAAGCCTTTCTGGCGGTAGCAGAATTGGGAAGTTTTGATGCGGGAGGAGAGCATTTATATATTACGCCTTCTGCAGTTTCGTTACGCGTACAGGCTTTAGAAAAGTATTTAGGACAAATACTCATTATACGGGGGCGCCCGAGTGTGCTCACTCAAGCAGGGCAAACTTTATTGCAGCATTTACGTCATACGAGATTAATGGAGCAAAATTTATTACAAGGTTTGATGGGGAAATCATCCGAATCTGAATTTTATAAAATTGCTCTAGCTTCAAATGCAGATTCATTAGCAACTTGGCTTTTACCAAATATTCAGCAAACGCTTTTTAAAGAAAAAATCGTGTTAGAACTAAAAATTGATGATCAATCTCACACGCATACTTTATTAGAGACAGGACAAGTCAATGCCTGTATTTCGGCAGAAGAGCAGGTCATGTCAGGTTGTTTAGCTCAACCACTAGGAAAAATGCGTTATAAAATGTTGGCTTCTGCTGAATTCGTAAATAAATGGTTTAGCGCTGGAGTGAATAGAGACGCATTAAGAAAAACACCAGCAGTTATTTTTAATCAAAAAGACTTAATGCATTCAGAGGTTCTATTAAAAGGATACGGTTTACCGATGCAAAGTTATCCTTATAGTTTTATTCCAGCAACAGATGCTTTCGTCAAAGCAATTCAATTAGGTTTAGGCTATGGCATGGTGCCTGAACTTCAAGTTCAACCATTACTCGAAAATGGAACACTTGTTGATATTATGCCTGACGCCCAACTTGATGTTCCTTTATATTGGCACCATTGGAAAAGACAGTCGCAGCAACTTGATGTATTAACCGAGACGATTGTTCAGTCAGCAAAACATATCTTGAGATAAATTTAAGTCCGTGAGCGGGCATAAAAATTTGAAACATGCTGAATATAAAACTCTATATCTTGTGTTGAGTAACCTAAAAGTTGTCCGATTCTACGATCAAGCTCTAAACGATCTTCCAGTTGAGTCTCCTTTAGTGATTTTTCAATACATAACACAAGTTCATTTAAATCTGCTAAAGGTGCATTTTTATAGATCAGCATAATTGAAAATGGTGAAGGTAAAGAGGTTTCAATATCTTTACTCAGCATAGATAAAGTACCTTGCTCGAGATGCTCTAAAAACTCGGTAGGTAATAGATCATAAAACAAAGCGATAGGTTTCTCGCCTGAAAGTAATAATTCTAGTTCACACTCTTCATGCGGCCCAAGTTTTCCAAGCTGTACAGTCATGTAAATACTCTTATTTTTATCTTTAATATTATTATGCAAAATTCATGCACAGTGATGATGAAGGCTATTTATTATTCATCACTGTGCTTAATCAAAAGATTAAGATTGTGTTAACTCAAGCGCACGTTGATAAGCAACTTTTTTCTTAACTCCTGTTAAATCAGCAGCCAGTTGAGATGCCGCTTTAACAGATAAATCTTGAAGTAAGCGCTTTAAAAGCTCATCTAATTTCTCTTGTTCCAGATCTGTCTTTTCTGGTGCACCGCCAACTACTAGAACAATTTCGCCTTTTTCTTGATTGTGATCATTTTCAATAAAACTGACCAAATCTTTTAAAGTCATTTTTTTGATGGTTTCAAAGGTTTTGGTAATTTCACGTGCGAAACCTACAGGACGATTTTCACCAAATACCTCAGCCATATTTTTTACACACTCTAAAATACGATGTGGTGCTTCATAAAAAATTAAGGTCTGAGTCTCATTTTTGATTTTTTCTAATTGAGAAATACGTTGAGAAGCTTTTGATGGCAAAAAACCTTCAAAACTAAAACGATCACTCGGTAGGCCTACTGCACTTAAAGCGGCAATCGCAGCACATGCGCCAGGCACGGGAACAACCCTAATACCATGTTCTTGAGCAGCTCGAACTAACTTAAAACCAGGGTCACTAATAAGCGGTGTACCCGCATCACTAATTAAAGCAATATCATCGCCTGCAAGTAATTTTTGAACTAACTGCTCAATTTTATTACTTTCATTGTGATCATGACATGCAGTAAGTTGAGTCGATATATTATAGTGCTTAAATAATTGTGCAGATTGACGAGTATCTTCGGCGGCTACAATAGAAACTGATTTTAAAATATCAATTGCACGGAAAGTCATATCATCTAAGTGCCCGATTGGGGTGGCTACAACGAATAACTGAGCACTCATTTGGTTTTACTCCGTACAGATAAACAATTTAAATGGGGTAGTTTACCCGAAATTATGATTTGGGCGTGAACAATGTCTGCCAACCTTTGCTTTTCCAAAATGATCTGATTTTCATTTGTTCAATTTAGATCAGAAAGTACGGGTGGATTTAGCGAAATAACTTATTTATAAAAACATCTAGAGATGCTTTTCATTGGGGAAGATAAAAATGCTATTAGCGCAGCAGTTGGGTAAATGGGCGGAGCAAACGGCTTTAAACCTGTTGCAAAAGCAAAACTATGTATGGGTAACCAGTAATTATCATTCACGCCGTGGTGAAGTGGATTTGATTGTTAAAAGAGGACAAGAACTGGTTTTTGTTGAGGTAAAGGCGCGTACTATAGGAAATTATGGACAGGCTTGCGAAATGGTGACAAGAACAAAGCAGAAGAAAATTATTAAAACCGCGATGCGTTTTTTACAGCGCTACCCATCTTATCAGGATTTTTATTGTCGTTTTGATGTGATTTGTTTTGATTTTCCACAGAAAATTGCAAAAACAGTACAGCAAGACTTTTCAAATTTCCATTATGATCTGCAATGGATCGAAAATGCATTTACTTTGGATTAAGAGTTCATTACTCTTTTGAGCAAATTAAAACCGATGTTTTATGATCAAGCCAAGAAGAGATTGATAGGAGTCTGGTGGAGTGTTGAAACGTATTGCTGTAACAGCGCTTTGTGTCGCAAGTTTGTCAGGTTGCGCAAGTTTTATTTCTGGTGGAACAGGTACAGCTCCAGTCGGAACAGATAGTGGTGTACGTAGCTTAGGTCAGGTATTCATTGATTCTTCAATTAAACGTACAGCGAATATTAACCTCTATAAGCTTGATCAGCGTTTTAAACAATCACGTATTAATATCGAAAGTTTCCATAGTACTGTTTTATTAACAGGACAAGTGCCAGACCCATACTTGAAACAATTGGCAGAAGATAATCTTAAAGCCATGAGTGATGTAAAAGCTGTACATAACTATATTACCGTGGGTAATAAGGTCAGCTATAACACGATCATGCAAGATGCTGGTGTAACTGCAAATACACGTGCTCTATTAATGAAAGCGCCCGTTGTATCGGACAGTAAAGTACTTGTCCATACCGAAGATGGTGTTTTATATGTAATGGGCCGTTTAAATACAGCTGAAATTAATGATTTAAATAATGTGCTTCAAAATGTTGGCAACGTGACCAAAATTGTGACACTCATTGATAACATTGATTTAGCACCTGCGCCAGCGGCGAGTACTGCTAGTGCAACGACTACACCAATTATTAATAACGTCATTGCTCAACCAACAGTTCAAACTCCTGTTGCAATTGATCCTGACCAAACAGATCCAGCTTCGAATGCACAGTAATATATGAATCTGATTGAACAACTACAAAGTAAAATTGAACAGGCGCGAACTCTTTATAAAGAGTTCCGCCTTTATGATTTGGGGAGTTTTGCTTTAAACCGTTTTACGCCAAAAGATGGTTTTGAACAGGTCGCAAATGTACGTTATGGTCTAAAGCCGCGTCACCGTTTGGATATTTACCGATCTGTTAAAAAACTAGCACATCAGCCTCTTATTGTTTTTGTACATGGTGGTGCTTGGCAACATGGTAATAAGCGGGATTATCTTTTTATTGGTGAGACGTTTGCTAAAGAAGGTTATGACGTTGCAGTTATCAACTATCAATTAGCTCCTAAAAATATTTTTCCGAGTTTTGTTGATGACCTGACTCAGGCATTGAATTATTTACATCAAAACCAAGACAAACTCGAAATTTCTACAGAAAATGTTGTGCTTATGGGGCATTCGGCGGGGGCATTTAATGTAATGTCTGCTGTTTATCACCCAAAACCAAACCCTATTCAGTGTTTAGGAAATATTAAGGCGATTTTCGGTTTAGCTGGACCTTATCATTTTGATTATAAGGGTGATCCACTAGCTGAGGATGCTTTTGATCAAAGTATTTCTTATCAAGAAGTGATGCCATACTATTTCGTCAATCAAAATAGTATTAAACATTACTTGCTCATGGCTGAAAATGATCAGCTTGTCGGCAAAGAGAATACATTGGATTTGGATCGGGCTTTAAGACAGAGTGGAAATCACAGCCATATCGCTGTGATTCCTAAAACTGGGCATATTACAATTTTGGCCAGTCTTTCTAGCTTTATTAGCCACTATTTCAGAACGAAAAGAACGATCTTACATTTTCTCGAAGAAGTGTTTTAAACGAGAGTCTCGTTTAAAACACGGCAGATTACCCAGTTTGGGTAATCTGCATAATCATTGAATGAGCAATACTTCCTTTAAACGGAATCTCAGGTAATTGATCGATTTTGAAGAACTGTGCATCTGCAATTTCTTCTTCTTGAAGCTTAATTTCACCCGACTCATATTCTGCCCGAAATGCAACCATAAGGTTACTCGGGAATGGCCAAGGCTGACTTGACATATACTGAATATTTTTGAGTTTTAAACCGACTTCTTCAAAGGCTTCACGTTGTACTGCTTCTTCAAGTGTTTCGCCCACCTCAACAAAACCTGCAATCAAACCATACATATTGGTTTTGTTATGAACTGACTTAGCCAGCAAGATTTCATCATCACCACGAGTAATGACGGTAATAATGCAAGGGTTTACACGAGGATATTGGTGGTAGCGACAAGAAGGGCATACCATTGCATATTCGGTTGGATGAACTTCTGTTGGATGTCCACAGTGGCTACAAAACTTATGGTTTCGTCGCCATTCAAGTAATTGAACAGCACGGCTCGCCTGCAAAAACTGTTCTTTCGACCAGCTGGTAATAAGCTGGCGAATTGGGACAAGTTGTAAGCCTTCGGGGATAGGTTCCTCAGCAAGCAAGTCACGTGCAATGACTTGCTCATCATGAGTGAAAAGTAAATCACTTGCTAACTTTTCGACTTTGGGTAGTTGGAGATTCTGGTCAACCAGTAATTGTTGATGATGGAAAATATAAGCAAGTGATAATTCAGACATTAAGCTGCCTTTTTTTGAAGTTGTTGACTACTCGACAATGCTACATTAAACATGGATTGTAGAACAGGTTGTTTATTTTTTAAATTGTCAACTAACATGTCAATGCCTGCTAATACATTAAAAATACAGTGAATTTGGTCTGTATTAAAAGACTGGTTTTGTTCAAGTTGCTCTTGAACAAATTGGGCAGTTTGGAGTAAAGCATGTTGTTGCGTCGTGCTTCCTAAAAATTCGGCTGCACCTGCTAACTCTTTTAATGAACCTGCAATCGCTTCAATATTTTGTGTCTGATCACTGGCATACAACGTAAGACTCTGACAGATAAAATCAATTAAATTTTTTGTCTCGGTAAGCAAAGCTTGATGAGCTTCATCAAGACGATCTAAAGAAATAGCCGTATTATTCACGCTAAGTTGTAGACGATTTGACGTGTAATTGCGTACCAAAATACCAATTGAGTTCATGGCAGATAAAATGCTGTTCATGAGCTGCTGAGCATAGTTTTCATTACTTAAAATGTTAAGTTGACTTAAACTGCTGGCTTGTTGAGAAAGAGCAGATGCGGCTTCATCAAGGTTTAGGAGTTTAAAAGTATAAGCTAACTGCAAAAGGCTTGTTTGTAGTTGCTGTGCTTTTTCAGGCGACATATTTTGGTAGTTGTATTCAATATCGTTCCGCACCTTATTCATTTCATCCAAGATTAATTGGCTGACTGTGTGCATCGTATCAAAGTCAGGACCAAAAAGATGGCGACTTAAAACGAGTAATTGAGTATCAGTCGGTGTTTCATCACCAATATGAAGTTGGTTACGAATATGGTGAGCAATCTCATCTTCTTGAGCGATGACAATACTTAAAATATCTGCGAATGCCGCTAAATTAGGTTCAAAACTTTCGGGTGCTGTCAAAAATAGAGCAATATGACTTTCAATATTAATCAGTACACGTAGGCGTGAATCATTTAAAAGTAGGTCATCAATATGGTTAAAAGCGTAATTGACGAGCTGCCAATATTTTTGGCTTGGCTGAGTGTTCGCCATGCTGACCAAATAGGTTGCAATAAGTTTAAAGGCTTGAAAATTCTGAGCTGAGGCTGTCTTTTTTAAAAATTGGTGTAGAGATAGTTTGTATAGTTGATGGATGAACTGAGTTTTTTCACTAATTAATATTTCAGGCAAGGGTAGTTCAAGCGAAGTATTTGCAAGTAAAGGGACAATAGCTTGTCCCGATGTAGTCAGTGGTTTATTTAAAGCTAATTCTAAATTATTTAAGGTCGTAAGAAGAAACTGTGGAACTTGTATTTCGCGCAAACAGATAAATTCAATATAACGCTTTACCATGGTCGTGCCTTCGCTTAGGGCAACAACATCATCCGTATTGATTTGGGCTGGATTCGCAATAATTTTTTGCATCAACTCAGTCGAATATTGAGTGATTTTTGCAAGATAAGGAACATCAATTAAGCGTAGAACTTGAGTGCATTGCTTAAACTGTTCTAATGCATCATCAATACCAAAAGGGAGGGTTTGTTCTTCAATTAAGGTACTTACTGCACCTTCAACCAGTTTTATTGAACGATCAATTTCATGTTTAATGATGAGTAAAGCTGTTGGATCGAAATGAATCGACGTATGCTCAGACATAAACGTTCCCCTTTGCAAAAAAATCAATTGTTATATTCATAGTGCTCAATAATTTGAGCTAAAAATCTATGCGACTAATATAACTTAACTTACAAAGGGGAAAAGCTAAAAACACTAAAGAATCAAAAATTTATTTTGCAAAAAGGCAAGGTTCTCCGTGTTTTTCCTCATATTCTTTGACCCAAGTCTCATGTGTATTTAACTCTTCATCTGAAGGGTAAATTACAGGAAGATCAATTTGAACTCTGCTTCTATTGGTTGTTTGCTGGCTATTTTCACTCTGAGATAAGGCATCAATATCAAAAGAAACCTGACCACCAGTCATTGCCAAGTAAACATCAGCAAGAATTTCAGCATCGAGTAATGCACCGTGGAAAGTACGGTCACGTGCTGGAATTTCATAACGTCTTACAAGCGCATCAAGGGAGTTCTTTTGTCCCGGATGTTTGTTTTTCGCTAAAGCTAAAGTATCTGTTACCTCACATACTTCAGAAAGTGCAGGAAGTCCTACGCGCTTAAACTCCATATCAAGGAAGTTCATATCGAAGGTCGCGTTATGGGCAATAATCTCTGCACCTTTGAGATAATCAAATAAGGTGTCAGCAATGTCCGCATAGAGCGGTTTGTCTTTTAAGAAATCATCGCTGATACCGTGGATGTTTTCTGAGTCTCCCACTGGTTTTTGTGGGTTAATATAAATATGAATCGAGCTACCCGTAAGCTTACGGTTAATCATCTCAATTGCGCCCACCTCAATAATGCGGTCGCCATCTTGGAAATAAAAACCAGTAGTTTCCGTATCGAGAATCAGTTGTCGAGGACCTTGTAATTTTAATTTGGCTTCGGTCACAACGATTTGAGGATGAATATTATTGGTTGGCTGCTTACTTTCTTGTTCGGCAGTTTCAACTTCAATAATTTCTTCTTCCACAATAATCATCTCAACTTCTTCAGATGCTTCAAGATGAATATTTTCTTCTTCAGTTGCATCAGCCAGATCAAACCCGAAAGGGTCATCTAGCAGCCAGTCCTGTTCAGGCTTTTTTATATCTTGCGATACAGTGGCAGACTGTGGTTGCTTGAGTTCTTTCGCAGTTTTGTCTGCACCTAAATTAGCAAGCTGGTCTGCCATTTCATTGCCAGGGTGTCCTGCGTGGCCTTTAATCCAGTTCCACTCAATATTTCTACCTGCACAGACAGCATCTAATTTCTGCCAAAGGTCAGGATTTTTTACATCTTTCCAGTTTTTCTTTTTCCAGCCATGAATCCACTCAGTAATACCTTGCTTCACATAATTTGAATCTGTCCAGATAATCAAATGTGCATCGGCTGGGCAAAATGAAACACCTTCAATGGCAGCAGTAAGTTCCATACGGTTATTGGTCGTATCAGGTTCACCGCCAAATAATTTATGTTCACCCTGCTCAGTAATGACATATGCGCCCCAACCACCTAAACCCGGATTGCCACGACATGCACCATCAACATACAGTGTGATTGTTTGAGACATAAATCGAAACCTAAACTAAAAGAAAAAGAACTGAATATGGTGTATTGTATACGCAAAAAGTTCGGTTCCATCGTATCAAAGCAAGGTTTTTTTAATTTCTTGTAACATTTCCATGCAAATGACATTAAATTATTGCCTTGTCTATCTTGCATGCTTTACTACAATGGCATCGAAGACCTAGGGTTTGTGGGCAGACCCCAAAAAAATATTACGCGAGTTGTTTGGAAGTTTTTATGTATAAACCAACCACATTTGTGTGGCAGCCATCTGCAGCATCATTGTTTAAAATTACCGTACTTAGCTCTGCGTTAGCTGCGTTGGGTATTACAACAGGCTGTTCATCGACTCCGCAATCTGCAAAAACCTCAAAATCGAAACAGGTCAGTGGTGCAGGTTATTTAGATGCGAGTAGTCTTGATTCATTGGAAGACTTACTTTCAGCAACTGATATGCGTGCTGTAGAGGGTGACCGCCTGCTTATTTTAAAGCACGGTGATGTCTGGAAACGTATGTCTGTTGGTTTCAAAATGGATTTGAACCATTGGGATTCACGTATTGAAGCTCAGCGTAGTTGGTTTATTTCTCGTCAGCCTTATCTTGATCGTTTAAGTGCCCGCGCAAGTCGTTATTTGTACCATACAGTTAAAGAAGCTGAACGCCGTGGTTTGCCTACAGAACTTGCATTATTACCTGTAATTGAAAGTTCATATGACCCAGCTGCAACAAGTAGTGCTGCAGCAGCAGGTTTATGGCAGTTTATTCCGAGTACTGGCCGTATTTATGGCTTAAAGCAAACAGGCATGTATGATGGCCGTCGAGATGTTGTTGAGTCGACTCGTGCTGCCTATGAGTTTTTAGGAAGCTTATATAATCAATTCGGTTCTTGGGAGCTTGCTTTAGCAGCCTATAATGCTGGACCGGGACGTATTCAACAAGCAATTAACCGAAATCAGGCAGCAGGTTTACCAACTGATTATTGGTCTTTAAAATTACCTCAAGAAACCATGAACTATGTTCCTCGTTTCTTGGCTGTTGCCCAAATTATTAAAAATCCAAAAGCTTACGGTATTTCTTTGCCGCCTATTGCAAATAGACCCCATTTCCGTGAAGTGACTTTATCTGCACCTTTATCATTGAATGAAATTGCTTCTGTAGCTGGATTAAGTCGTTCGGAACTCTATGCATTAAACCCGGGATATCGTGGTGAAATGGTAGACCCTGCAAGTCCAATGCGTATCTTGATTCCAGCAGATTTAAGTCCTTCAATTGATAATAAATTAAAAGGTATGAAGTCTGGCGGTGGTTCAGGTTGGTGGGCAAATGTGACTTCACCATCTAAGCCAGATGTAAGTGCTTCAACATCTGTGACAATTAAAACCACGCCTGCAAATCAGGTGCAACCAGTTAAACCGTCAACACCTACTAGAACAACCAGTAGCTCTACCACGATAAAAACTTCAACTCCTCGTGGGTCTGATGCTTTAGCCGCGTTTGCAGCTTCGGCTGATGTACCAAGTGCTCCACGTATTCCTGTTGCTGTGACACCTGCGGCAAATATTAAGCAGGTGAAGACAGAGCCACCAATCTCGGCTGCAGAACGTGAAAAGATTTTAGCGGCAGTTCGAGCTGAAGGTGAGAAAGAAACAGTTCAACAAGCTTTAGAGCCACAACCAACGCAGGCTGAAAAAGATCAAGTAGTTGCCGAGTTGAAAGCTATTGCACCACAAGGAACAGAAATTGTTGATCCTTATGATGGCAAAATTAAGTTAACTGCGATTCAAACAAGTCAGTCAGTTGCAGAGCAACAAGGTAAAGAAGTAAGTAAAGGTTTTGCATATCCAAAAACTTTAGCTGAAGACGTGACTGTAGCTAACTCTGAAGATGGGCAGCGCAATAAAGACAAGCCTTACATTAAAACTGATACAGATGTAGTGGTTGTACAGCCAAAAGGCAAACGTAGTACCTATACAGTTTTACCGGGTGATACTTTAGCCGTTATTGCGATGAAAAATGGCGTAAACTGGCGCGATGTTGCTAAGTGGAACCAGATTGACCCTGAAAAGACGTTATATGTTGGTTCAACGCTTTATCTTTATGACGCTAAGCCACAAGAAGCTCAAACGACTTCAAAAAGCACAGCTAAACCAGATGTATATGTCGTTCAGGCTAACGATAGCTTAAGCGGTGTGGCAAACCAGTTTAATTTGTCAGTAAGACAATTGGCTGAATATAACGATTTATCAGTGACTGATGGCTTATTTGTTGGGCAAAAACTACAGTTAAAAGAACCAAAGAATAGTCGCGCAAGTACTAAAGCCGAGCCAAAAGCAGTTCAGGCAAGTGCAAAACGTATAGCAACTAAGAGCTATACTGTGAAGCGCGGTGAATACCTTAAATTGATTGCAGATCGTTATGCGCTCTCTAATCAGGAACTTGCTGAATTAACTCCGGGATTAACTGCGGGCAGTAACTTAATGGTAGGCCAAAAAATTAATGTGCCTACACAAGATATTTCTGTAGATGAAGTTGCTGAAACTAAGGCTTCTAGTAAATCTGAGAAAGCATCAGCAAGTGTTTCTTATAAAACAGAAGGCTATAAAGTACAACGTGGTGATACTTTATCGAGTATTGCAACTAAATCAAAAATTAGCCTAGCTGAGTTAGCCGAATTAAATAACTTAAAAGCAAATAGCCATGTACAGCTTGGTCAAACTTTAAAAGTACCGGCAGGCTTAAGTGTTCCAGAACAATACGTTGTACAGTCTGGCGATAGTTTAAATGCGATTGCGAGTAAATATAATTTGCAAACAAGCTATTTGGCTGACCTAAACGGTTTGTCTCGTACTGCTGGTTTGCGTGCTGGTCAACGCTTAAAACTAACAGGTACGGTTGAAGAAGTGCCAACTAAATCTTCTAAAAATACTAAAGAAGAAACACCAGAAACTTATACAGTTAAATCGGGTGATAGCTTAGGTAATATTGCTAATCGCTACCACTTACAGCTGGACTACCTTGCTTCACTAAATGGTCTTTCACGCAATAGTAGCGTTCGTGTGGGGCAGCGTTTAAAGCTAACGGGTGATGTGCCTACAGTTGAAACAGCTAAAGCAGATACTAAGTCTTCAACTAAAACAGTTGCTGCTGGTAAAAACACTGAAAGATATACGGTTAAATCTGGTGAGTCTTTAAATAGTATTGCGAGCCGTGCTGGTATTTCAGTGCGTGAACTGGCTGAAATGAATGCATTAAAAGCAAATGCTAACTTACAGCGCGGTCAGAATATTGTGATTCCAAAAACTGTCGTGGAATACAAAGTGAAGCGTGGTGATACCTTAATTGGTCTTGCGAGTAAATATGGTTTAGAAACCAATTTATTGGCTGAGCTGAATAATTTAACGCCTTCTACTCAGCTTCGCATTGGTGATGTGATTAAAGTGCCTAATTTATAAAATAATTAGTAACTTATGCATAAATCATCTTTTCAACTGAGCCTGCTAGTCGGGCTCAGTGTGGTTTCGCATGCTGTTTTTTCTGCACAGCAAACCACTTCATATATAGCGATTCATTCTAAGCCTAAGTATTTAGAAATGATGGCTATGCCATATGCAAACCCTAATGCACCTAAAGGTGGCCTATTAAGTCAGGCAGCTCAAGGAACTTTTGATAACCTCAATAGTATGAATGGGAAAGGGAATGCTACAGAAGGCGTGAATTATCTTTTTGATACCTTAATGACTCAATCACTTGATGAGGTCGGGGTTTTATATCCGCTTTTGGCACAGAAAGTGAGTTTTGACCCAGAAAAAACGCAATCAGTGACTTTCTATTTAAACCCTAAGGCGCGTTTTAGTAATGGACAGCCGGTCACTGCGGTGGATGTTAAATTTAGTTTTGATGCTTATCAGACGAAGTCCAATTTAGGTTTGCAAATGTACCTTGCTGATTTAGCAAAAACAGAAGTAATAAATGCTCATCAAGTAAAGTTTAGTTTTAAGTCTACACATAACCCTAAAATGCCATTCATTTTGGCAACCTTACCCATTTATTCAAAAGTAGATTGGCAAAAAAGAGATTTTAGCCGAATTACCTTACAACCGATTGTTGGTTCGGGACCTTACGTGGTTGAACGAATTGATCCGGGCAGAAGCATTAGTTATAAACGAAACCCGAATTATTGGGCAAAAGATTTACCTATTAACAAAGGGCGTTATAATTTTGACCGCTTGAGATATGTTTATTATCGAAATTGGGATATTGCTTTTGAAGGATTTAAATCTGGGCAATACACTTTGCATGAAGAAACTAATCCTAAAAAATGGGTAACTGATTACCGGTTTCCAGCCGTAAAAGCAGGGTTGGTTACCCAATATAAGTTTCGTCATCATAATCCTATCGCCACTGAAAGCTATGTTTTTAATACGCGACGAAAACCTTTAAATGATATTCGTTTTAGACAAGCTTTAACCTATGCGTATGACTTTGAATGGCAAAATAAAGCTTTGTTTTATGGACAATATCAGCGCCTACAAAGTTATTTTGAAAATAGTGAATTAGCAGCAACAGGCCGACCTTCAAAAACTGAATTAGAGTTGTTAAAGCCGTTATTGCCTAAGTTATCTCCAATCATGCAGCAAGGTGTTTTAGCAAATTGGAAATACCCCGTGTCTGATGCGAGTGGTTTCAATCGTCAGAATTTATTAACTGCGCGCCAATTGCTTATACAGGCTGGCTATAAAGTTAAAGAAGGACAGCTCTTTACCCCTGAGGGAAAGAAAGTTCAGCTTGAGTTTTTAATTCAGCAAGATGGTAAACAACGAACACTTTTACCTTTTATTCGTAACTTAAAAAAGTTAGGTATTGCAGTTAATTTGCGTCAGGTTGATGCTCCGCAATATTTGGAACGGACTCGTCGTTACGATTTTGATATGACCACAATGAATTTGCCTCAATCTCTCAATCCGGGAAATGAACAGACTCAATTTTGGGGGAGTGTAGCTGCAGCTCAGAATGGAAATTACAATTATGCTGGAATTCGCAATCCAGTAATTGATCAAGTGATTTCAAAACTCGTTGCGAGTAAAAATCGTGAACAGCAGATTATTTATACTCGCATTCTCGATCGATTGCTTAGAGCTGGTTATTATCAAATCCCGACCTATGGTAAAGGTGAAAACTGGTATGCTTATTGGAATATGTATCAACAACCTAAAGTTAAACCAGCACTTTCTTCTGGGATAGAATATTGGTGGAGTGATGCAAACAAGGCCCAAAAAGTTGCCAAATATTTACATCAACAATAAAAAGCAGCTGCCATAAAGGAAATCCTGTTATATGGGTTTATATATTCTCAAGCGACTTCTTTTAATGATTCCCACATTGTTTGTCATTTTATTGATTAACTTTGTGGTTGTGCAAATTGCACCGGGTGGGCCAGTTGAGCAAGCAATACATCAGGCACAAAGCGATTTGGGAATTGGTCGTGCATTGAGTGCAGAAACTTATTATCAAGGTGCTCAGGGGTTAAGCCCTGAAATGGTTGAGCAAATTAAGGCTCAGTACGGCTTTGATCGTTCTGCTCCTGAACGTTTTTTTCTAATGTTAAAGGGCTATTTAACTTTAGATTTTGGACAAAGTTTCTTTAAAGATAAATCTGTCGTGCAATTGTTATGGGAAAAAATGCCTGTTTCCATTTCACTTGGGCTGGTGAGTACTTTGCTCATTTACCTCATTTCTATTCCGTTGGGAATTAAAAAGGCAAAACAGCAGGGCTCTTGGTTTGATCGATCAACTTCTTTAGTGCTTGTGGTGGGGTACGCTGTACCAAGTTTTGTATTTGCGATTTTGTTAGTTGTTTTTTTTGCAGGTGGGTCTTATTTCCAATGGTTTCCACTACAAAACTTAGTCTCAGATAACTTTCATCAACTCAGTCTCTGGGACAAAGTTAGCGATTATTTATGGCATATGACTCTGCCACTCATTACCATGGTATTAGGCGGTTTTGCCAGTTTAACCTATTTAACTAAATACTCATTTTTAGAAGAACTCAATAAGCCCTACGTTTTGGCAGCCTATGCAAAAGGGTTGGACAGCCAACAGGTCTTATATAAGCATGTCTTTCGTAATGCTATTTTAGTTGTGCTCGCAGGGTTGCCAGAAGCGTTAGCGGGCATTTTTTTTGTGGGTAACCTGTTTGTAGAAATTATTTTTCATTTAGATGGGGTGGGGTTGTTGGGCTTTGAAGCAATTGTTCAGCGTGATTATCCTGTTATTTTTGGGGTTTTATTTTTCTTTACTTTATTTAGCCTAATTTTACGTCTCATATGTGATGTATTGTACCAATGGATTGATCCAAGAATTCACTTTGATACACAAGGAGGCAAATAATGTCTCTGATTGTGCGTACACGATTACAGCGTTTTAGGCAGCATAAATTGGGCTGGGCCAGCTTTATTTTATTTAGTCTAATTTTGGTTTTGTCATTAGCCGCGGAGTTAATTGCTAACGATAAACCGCTGTTAGTGAAGTATGAAGATTCTTACTATTTGCCTGTGTTGAAAACTTATCCTGAAACGGCGTTTGGTGGGGTGTTTGAAACAGAAGCTGATTATAAAGACCCTGCTGTACAAGCGCTTATTAATACTAAGGGATGGGCAGTTTGGCCCCTCATTCAATTTTCATATCAAACTCCTAATTTAGATTTGGCAGTTCCTGTGCCATCACCACCTTCCAAGCAAAACTGGTTGGGAACAGATGATCAAGGAAGGGATGTTCTTGCGCGTATTCTTTATGGCTTAAGAGTGTCGTTGCTTTTTGGCTTAGCCTTAACCTTTTGTTCTGCTTTATTTGGAATTACCGTAGGCGCTATTCAAGGTTACTATGGCGGCTGGGTCGATTTATTGGGGCAACGTTTAGTTGAAGTCTGGAATGGTTTACCCATGCTTTTTATGGTCATGATTTTAGTGAGTATGTTTGTTCCAAATGTATATTGGCTATTTTTCATTATGTTGTTTTTCGGCTGGACCGTTTTGGTGGGCATTGTTAGGGCAGAGTTTTTAAAAGCTCGTCAGCTTGATTACGTTCGTGCAGCCCAAGTATTGGGAGTGACTGATCACGCGATTATTTTTAGGCATATTTTGCCAAATGCGATCAGTTCGAGTTTGTCTCAGTTACCTTTTATTTTAACGACCAATATTAGCGCTTTAACCGCTCTTGATTTTTTAGGATATGGACTACCACCCGATGCGGCCTCTTTAGGTGAATTATTACTACAAGGTAAAAATAATTTAGATGCGCCATGGCTAGCAATTTCAGGCTTTTTTAGTCTGGCGATTGTTCTTTCACTTTTAATTTATATTGGGGAGGCGGCCCGTGAAGCGTTTGACCCAAGAAAATAACTTAAATCCCGCTTTAGCATTATTAAAAGTAGAGCAACTTACGGTTCAGACCAAAGACCGAAAGGTTTTATTAGAAGATCTGAATTTTTACTTAAATGAAGGGGAAACATTGGCTATTGTGGGCGAAAGTGGTTCAGGTAAATCGATAAGCTGCTTAGCAATAATGGGCTTGCTACAAGAAAAATTAGAAATAACGGGTCAGGTCTGGATTGGTTCACAAAATATGCTGGAGCTAGATGAAAGAGCTCAATCAAATTTACGTGGTCGACAAATCGCTATGATTTTTCAAGAGCCTGCTACTGCGTTAAATCCGCTCCATCGGGTTGAAAAAATTATAGGAGAAAACCTTCTTTTATCAGGTTTTTCAAAACGCGAGGTTCGACAACAAATAGTTGAACTGTTAAAAGATGTTGGAATTGTCGAACCAGAACAAATTTTAAACCGTTATCCGCATGAGCTTTCTGGTGGGCAAAGACAACGTGTCATGATCGCGATGACATTGGCACTTCGGCCTAAAATTTTGATTGCTGATGAACCTACTACTGCGTTGGATGTGGTTTTACAGATACAAATTTTAGAGTTATTAAAATCTTTGCAAAGCAAATATGGGATGGCACTTATTTTAATTAGCCATGACCTAAATTTAGTACATCGCTATGCTGAGAAACTTATTGTATTGCAAAGTGGGCGTGTAGTGGAGCAAGGTGAACTGAGCCAAATCTTTGTAAATCCTAAAACAAGTTATACGGCACAGTTGTTAGATCATGACTTTGGAAGTGTAGAGTCTAGACCTGCTCAACAGAATGTTTTATCAGTTCGACAGCTCAGCGTGCAATTTCCTATAAGACAAGGAATTTTAAATCGTATTCAAGGATATTTCACTGCAATAGAAGATTTGAGTTTTGATCTTGCTCAAGGTGAATCGCTTGGGTTGGTGGGAGAAAGTGGTGCAGGTAAGTCATCTCTGGCGATGGCTTTGGTCCGACTTATTAAAAGTGAAGGGCAGATTGTTTTTTTAGGGCAAGATTTAAATCAGCTACAGCTCAAAGCCTTGCGTTTGATGAGATCAGATTTTCAACTTGTATTCCAAGACCCATTTGGAAGTTTAAACCCGCGTATGACAGTAGGGCAGATTATTGCTGAAGGATTGAAAGTGAAAGCAGTAGCTGATAACGAGATCAAACAGCAAGTTGAATCTGTATTGGTAAAAGTTGAATTGGCTGAAGATTTTCAACACCGTTATCCTCATGAACTTTCAGGTGGCCAACGTCAACGTGTCGCCTTAGCTAGAGCTTTAGTGGTTCAGCCTAAACTTTTAATTTTGGATGAACCTACCTCTGCTTTAGATCGGACCACGCAAAAAGCCATGATCAAGTTGTTGAGACAATTACAGCAAACTGAGCAGTTAAGTTATATTTTCATTAGTCATGATCTCAATATAGTAAAAGCACTTTGCCACAAAGTGATGGTATTACGTCATGCAAAAGTTGTTGAATATCAGGAAACTGAACTCTTATTTTCTAAGCCTAACAGTGAATATACGAAACAGTTAATTAAAGAATCCTTTTAAAGATATTTTTTAATTTATTGTTTTATATAAATAAATTTTTGTTGAACTTCTAATGCAAAAAGTTGCATATTTTTATATTTTTTAAAATTGACATGTGCTATTGTCAGTTATCGATTATGACTTGACATGCCCAATAACTTATTTAAATTAGAGTAATTGCTCTAAAATTCAAAGAACAGAGGTTAACCATGAACCAGATTGCTCAACCCATCACAATTCGCAATACCACCTTTAAAAACCGAATTATTAAAGGTGCAATGAGTGAAGCACTTGCAAATTATGAAGGCCAACCAAATGACTTACATTTGGGTTTATATGGTGCATGGGCAAAAGGTGAGCTTGGCTGTGCAATTACTGGTAATGTCATGGTAAATGCGGGCGCAAAAAATGAACCAGGCGTTGTTGTTATTGAAACTGAACGTGATCTAGAGCGCTTAAAAGAATGGGCGGCATTAGGTAAAAAATATGGCATGGTGCAGTTGATTCAATTGTCGCACCCAGGTCGTCAGTGTCCAAAAGGCTTAAATAAAGAAACTGTAGCGCCATCAGCGGTACCTTTTAGCCCAGCTTTAGCAACCATGTTTGGAACGCCACGTGAACTTACTCATGATGAAATTCTAGATATTATTAAACGTTTCGCGACAGCAGCTCACATTTGTGAAAAAGCAGGTTTTGAAGGGGTGCAATTACACGGCGCACATGGTTATTTAATTAGTCAGTTTTTATCGCCTTTAACTAATAAGCGTACAGATCAATGGGGCGGTTCAGTTGAAAATCGTAGCCGTTTTTTATTAGAGGTTTATAAAGCGGTACGTGAAGCGACTTCAGATAATTTTATTATTTCAGTGAAGCTTAACTCGGCTGACTTTCAGCGTGGCGGTATTAGCGAAGAAGATGTGATTTCAGTGTTTAAAGCAGTGGATGAAGCTGGTATCGATTTAATTGAAATTTCAGGCGGTACTTACGAGGCACCAGCAATGGCTGGAGCTAAGGCCGACAAACGTAAAGCAAGTACGATTGCACGCGAAGCATACTTTTTAGATTTTGCAGAGAAAATCCGCCAGCATGTTAAGTGTAAACTCATGGTGACAGGTGGCTTCCGTACTGTAGAGGGTATGAATGCCGCACTTGAAAGTGGTGCATGTGACTTTATTGGTATTGCTCGCCCATTTGCAGTAGAAACTGATTTAACTGAGCGTTTAATTGCAGGGCAAGATGTTCGCTATGCAGTAAAACCAATTAAAACAGGCTTACCATTTGTCGATAAGATGGCAATTATGGAAATTATTTGGTATGCAGCTCAATTTAAAACGATTGGTAAGGGTAAAAAGCCAAATCCAAAACTTTCACCACTGGTAGTGTTTTTAAATTACGCCAAAGGCAATATTAAAGCGGTGATTCAAGGGCAAGTGAATTCACGTAAGTCTGCATAATTCTGATGCGCCATTTCAATAACTGAAATGGCGTATTTGTTTTAGAACGTATAGCTCATACCCAATTGAACAGTACGCGATTCACCTGGATACGCATATAGATTGAAAGCGCTTTCATCATAAACTTTGTCAAAAAGATTTTTCAGATCTAAGTTAATACGAAGTTTTGGTGTTGCCTGATAATAAGAAACCAAATCTGTAACTGCATAACCTTTCATTGTATAAGTACTATTAGCTGTTTGACCTGCACGCTTATCAATATATTTTTGATTAATGCCTAGACCTAAGCCTTGTAAAGAGCCACCCTGAAACTCGTAGATATTTAAAAGATTAAAACTATTCTTTGGAATATTGGCTAAAGTGGTTCCTTTTTTCAAAGTATTATCTTTGCTGACTTCTGCATCTGTATAGGCATATCCACCAATAATTTTCCAAGCTGGAGTAATTTGCCCTGCAATATTTAGCTCAATACCTTGGCTACGAACTTCACCAGCAGCAACTTTATAGGCTGAATCTACAGGATCTAGTGTTAAGACATTTTCTTTTTCTGCATAGAAAATCGCAGAGTCAACCAACAACATATTGTCGAGTGCTTGCCATTTAAAGCCTAACTCGTAAGCCATGCCTTCTTCTGGGTCAAAACCTTCTCCATTACGGCTAGCACCAGTGTTAGGTTTAAAAGATTTCGCAGCATTGCTATAGATTGAAAGGTCATCACGGGCTTTAAAAACTAAACCTAAACGCGGAATAAATGCGTCATGACTGGTATTCCAGTTTGCAGTATTCGGTAAAAGATTTTTGTAATCATGTTCGTAGTGCTCAAAACGCAAGCCCAGCAGTGCACTTAAACGCTCATTTAAATCGATTTGATCTTGTACAAAAAGAGCAGTTGTTTTTAAATTTTCACGGTCATGGGTCGTAATGTTTTTAAGCTCAGGTAGAGGTTGACCTAAAACTGGATCATAGATATTGATCGGGTAGTTATTTGACTTAGCATCTGAACGAATAATATATGACTTATAATCATAGTTTTCGTATTCAAGCCCAGTCACTAAAGTATGAGCTAGACCTAAAAGTTGGAAATTACCTGTTAGATTAATTTGGGCATCGGTATCTTGCCATTTTAATTCGCGATAGTTGTAATTTCGGTTTAAAGTTTCGCCGTCATCTTGAATGCCATTTGCCTCTACCGCATAGCCATGCAATTTGCCATTTAAATACTGCGCACCAGCATTTAGCTTCCAGTCATTCCCAAGGTCGTGCTCGAATCGTAATTGAGTCATATTGTTATCATTGTAGAGTCGGTTGTTGTATTTACCTGTTTCCCATAAATAGGTTTCGGGTGAACTATTAAAAGACTTTTGTGTAGGGTAGCGTGTGTGCCCGCGATCAAGTGGATGTTGATTTCTTAGGATATCGGCTTCAAAAGTAACTTTTGTTGCGTCAGAAGCTTGCCATTGAATGACTGGTGCAATTCCATAACGTTTAGACTCGACATGATCGCGATAACTATCACCACCTTCTGCAATCACATTGAGACGATAACCGATATTTTCTGCATTCTGGATAGTACCTGTTGTGTCTACCGTGGTGCGATATAAACCTTCACTACTGAGCTGAGCACCTAAAGTGGTTTGTTGTTCAGACTTTGGTGTTTTAGAAATTAAGTTAAACGTACCACCTGGGTCACCACGACCATATAAGCTAGAAGAGGGTCCACGTAAAACATCTACACGTTCAATAGTGTTGCTATCTGGAGCATTTGGATAACCACGGTTAATTGGGAATCCATTACGATAAAATTCACCGCTAGTGAAACCACGGAGATTAAAGCCTGTTAAGCCTTGGCCACCAAAGTTATTAGCGCGAGTCACACCACCAGCTAAATCAAGCGCTTCGATTAAACGTGTCGCGCCAATATCTTCAATTACTTTTTGAGTCACTACACGGACAGATTGTGGTGTATCTTTTAATGCGATTTCACTACGTGTTGCGCTACTTGAACTATCGACTTTATAAGTTTGGTCAGCTGCCTGTTGAGCTTTAATCTTAATCGTAGCGAGTGTGGTTGAAGGCTGATCTGTTTCTGCGAAAGTACTTGAGATACAACAGAGTTGAGCGATGCTCAGGGAGAGGAGGCGAAGCTTAAGATCCATTTAAAACCTTGTTGATAATAAATATCAGTATAAAAATAAGAATTATTATATTGTAAATCTATGTAAAGGAAATACTGGATCGGTGATATATATGTACAAGTGTATTTTATTTGGAAATACAGAAAATTAGAAATATAAAAATAAAATAGAAAGGAATTTTATAAGAAGAGAATATGGCGTCCCTACGGGGATTCGAACCCCGGTTACCGCCGTGAAAGGGCGATGTCCTAGGCCTCT
>NZ_JEXG01000041.1:0-33847 GCF_000581275.1 Acinetobacter sp. 809848 | reverse complement strand
GAATTACTGCACCTTCATTGGAGATTCCAACAAAACGACCATGTACCAGTCCCTGACTATGTTCAAACTGAACTAGCTGATTAAGCCATGCAGCGTGGTGGTTAAAACGCCCCGCCAAATTGTAGCAGCCATGATCAAACCAGCGAGCAGCATTTTGAATCGCAATATAAAGTTCTGAAATTAACTCAAGACGACCCATTTGCTCTAGGCCCAAATCTTCTAAAGAGGTAATTGGTTGATTACTATCAGTCACTGGTGGTGTTTTTAAATTAATACCTACACCTACAATAGCCTGATGCTGAGACAGTGGTTCGACTAAAATTCCACCCCATTTGCCCTGAGCACTATATAAATCGTTTGGCCATTTCACTTGCAGATTAAGAGCTTGTAACTGTGGGATTTGCAAAATATTCAGAGCAACTTCAAGTGCTAAGCGACCATCTAAGGGTGTTCGAGTTTGCACCAATGTGCTTAAATAAATGTTTCCTTCAGGTGAAATCCATTGCCGTTGATGTTGACCTCGCCCTTGAGTTTGTTGAGCACTGCAAACCAAGCCCGTTGTAATGCCTTTTTGGGCAATTTCACGAATATCATCATTGGTCGAAGTTGTGGTTGCTTTTAATAAAACCACTTCTGGAAGCTGGTTTTTTGCGCTTAAAAGTTGTTGTAGTTGGCGAGTCTCTAAATCCATGTTGAATATGAGCAGAGTGGTAAAACATTTATGGAGTTAATCATATATTTACTCATTGGCGCAATTGCTGGTTTTACTGCCGGATTGTTTGGAGTGGGTGGTGGACTAATTATTGTACCAATCCTCTATGTGGTTTTTACCCAATTGCACTACGACCCCGCAGTAATCATGCATATTGCAGTCGGAACATCGCTTGCAACCATTATTGTGACGTCTTTTAGTTCTGTTACAGCTCATCATAAAAAGGGTGCAGTACTTTGGCCTGTTTTTCGTAATTTAGCACCTGGACTGGTGTTGGGCTCATTTTTAGGGGCGGGTATTGCTGACCTGATGTCTGGTCAGCATTTGCAACTTCTTATTGGTATTTTTGCGGTTGTGATGGCCTATAGGATGTTTAAAGGAGCACATGTAGTTGTTGATCCAACGCGTCAGCTCCCTTCAACCCCTATGCAATTCATGGCGGGTGGAGGCATTGGTATTGCCTCTGCAATTTTTGGAATTGGGGGAGGAAGTTTAACCGTTCCATACTTAAACCGTCATGGCGTGGTCATGCAAAAAGCAGTCGCGACTTCTGCCGCTTGCGGTTTACCAATTGCAGTTGCTGGAGCGATTGGCTTTATGTGGTTTGGTGCAAAAGAACAAATCTCAGTGCCTAACACGATTGGTTATGTGCACATCTATGCGTTTATTGGCATTAGTGTCATGAGTTTTGTCACAGCGAAGTTTGGAGCAAAGGTTGCTCATGCGTTGTCGCCGCAGATGTTAAAAAAATGCTTTGCTTGCCTGTTAGTGGTGGTAGGTAGTTATTTTATTTATAAAGGCATTATGCATTAGAGGCTAAAATCTTAAATTTATAAGACAGTGGTGTAAAAGCTTGAATTTTTAGGAATTCGAGCTTTTTTTATTCATAGAATATAAGAGCGCTCCAAGCTTTTATTCATCTGATTTTGGTGTTGTTTTTAAATGAGTTGGCTTAAAATGCAATAAAATTGTCAGACAATGACATAGTTTTTAATCGATGGGATCAGTTAAAAACAAGGATGCGAAAGAAAAGCATGGATTAATGCATATAAAAAGTAGCGGGTGATTTATGAATCTCGAAGACACAGAAAGTCTTTCTGAGCAAATTGTCAAATATATTAGCGAACAGATCATTAGTGGCGAGCTAGTAGAAGGCGAACGTATTCAAGAACTACGTATTGCCAAAGAACTTGACGTTAGCCGAGGATCAGTTCGTGAAGCATTGTTATTATTAGAGCGTACTCATTTAATTGAGATTTTTCCACGCCGTGGGGCAATTGTTTCAGAAATGTCTGCACAACAAGTTAAAGCGTTGTTTGATACAAATATGATGTTATTGGGGCATATTGTACAACGCATGAGTGAAACATGGCGTGCGCATGAAGCAGATCAATTACAGTTGCTATTAGAGCAACTTCTTGAGCATGTCAAAGCAGGTGATATCGAAAAATTTTATGATGGGGTCTTCCAATATTTAGCTGAACAGCAAGATATGGTGGGTAATCCTTATCTAATGAAATTTTATAAAGAGTTATTACCTTCATTACGTCGTAGTTATTTTTTGACCTTAAATACCTCTAAGCGGGAACTACAAGAAGCATTTGCATTATTTAAACTCGTGACTGATGCAATTTTAATCCGAAAATCACAACAAGCCGCTTTATTTATGGAAGATTTTTGTCGACACTTACGTAACCTTGTGTTGGAATCGCTGACACGAATGAAACAGATTGAATTGGCTTGGGCAAGACGCTCACGCCGCTAGTTAGGGCATTATGCGTTTAAGCAGTTTAAAACTTTCCGGCTTTAAATCTTTTGCAGATAGTACAACCTTAAATTTTAAGGCTAACCGCACAGCAGTGGTTGGTCCAAATGGTTGTGGCAAATCCAATGTAATTGATGCGATCCGCTGGGTGATGGGTGAGTCAAACGCTCGTCAGCTCCGTGGTGGTAGCATGCAAGATGTTATTTTTACGGGGACTTCCAAACGTAAGCCCGTTGGTGTGGCCAGTGTTGAGCTACGCTTTGATAATACTTATGGAAAGTTGGGCGGATCGTATAATGCTTATAATGAGTTAGCTGTTCGCCGTCAGGTCACTCGTGAAGGTAAGTCAGAATATTTCTTGAATGGTACACGTTGTCGCCGCCGTGATATTACCGATATTTTCTTAGGAACAGGCTTAGGACCACGCTCATATGCGGTCATTGAGCAAGGCATGATTAACCGCTTGGTTGATGCCAAGCCTGAAGAAATGCGTGTGTTCATTGAGGAAGCCGCGGGTGTTTCTCGTTATCAGGCTCGTCGCCGTGAAACTTTGCAGCATCTTGAACATACAGAGCAAAACCTTTCACGCTTAGACGATATTGCACTAGAGTTAAAATCGCAGCTTAAAACGCTTAAGCGTCAGTCGGAAGCAGCGGTTCAATATAAAACTTTAGAAAGCCAGATTCGTACGCTCAAAATTGAAATTTTGTCTTTTCAGGCAGAGAAAAGTGTACGCCTACAAGAAGAATATACCGTTCAAATGAATGAATTGGGTGAAACCTTTAAATTGGTTCGCTCAGAATTAAGCACGATTGAACATGATTTAGAAGCAACCAGTGCTTTGTTTCAGCGACTTATTCAGCAATCTTCACCGCTACAACAAGAATGGCAACAAGCTGAAAAGAAACTATCTGAACTTAAAATGACTCTTGAACAAAAACAGAGTCTATACCAGCAAAATAGTACGACTCTCGTTCAGTTAGAGCAGCAAAGATTCCAAACTAAAGAACGTTTACAGCTTTCTGAATTGCAACTCGAAACACTGAATAATCAGCTAGAAGAACAAACAGAAGCTTTAACTGGAGTTGAGCATACAGCGACGGAGGCTGAACAAAACTTTGCTGATTTACAATCTCAGCAGAAACAAGCACAACAACAGTTTGAGCAAGTAAAAGCTCAGGTTGAAAAACAACAGCAGCAAAAAATGCAGATGTCAGCTCAAATTGAACAGTTGGGTAAAAATGTTCAGCGCATTGAGCAGCAAAAAGAAACGCTGCAACATCAAGCAAACCAAATTCAATCGCATGTTCATGAAGATGAGCAGGGCGAGCTTGAGCAACTGCAACAGAAATTACTGGGCGAAATCGCGTCGCTTGAAACTGAAATTGAGCAACAATTACTGCATTTAGAGCAATCTCAACAGCAACACCAGTCAAGTAAAAATCAGCAGCAAACTCTGAAAACAGAAATCCAAGTTTTATTATCAGAGCAGAAAAACTTAAGCCAGCTTATTGCTAAACAAAGTCCAAAGCAAAACCAAGATACGCTACGTTTAATGCAAGCTCTAGAGTTAACAGAGCAAGGTAAACCACATGCGCAGATTGTTGAGAAGTTTTTAGCAAAATGGTTACAAGCTCATATTCTTGAGACTGAACAAGTCTTTCAAGAAGGAGTTGCTCGCCAGCTAAAACCTTCAGAGCAAACAAGTAAATTTAAAGGTAACTTGGCTTGTTTAAATGAGTGGATTGCATCGCCACAGCTATCAATCTTTTCAAATGTAGCGATTGCACAAGATTTGACTCAAGCTTTAAATGAGCAAAAGCAGTTGCAACATGGCCAGTCTGTTTTGACTTTAGATGGCTATCATGTCGGGCAGGATTGGGTGATTGCCCTTATGTATGATGACGAAAGTCAAAGCGCACAAGGTATGCTGAGCCACCGTATTCGTCTAGATGAAATTGAACAAGCTCTTGAAAAGCAACAGCCTCAATTACAAGCACTAGATGAAATTGTAGTTCAGCAAAAAGATGAATTAGCGCAATTACAGCCTGGTGTGCAGCACAAACAGCAAGTTGTGAAACAAAAGCAAAAAGACTTACAACAGCTAGATGTGCAAATTGCTAAGCAACAAACCGCGGCACAAGCATTTTTACTGCAAAAACAGCAATTAAAAGATCAACTTGGTCAGTTGGATATGCAGCTTGAAGAAGATGCAATGCAAAAAGATGATCTTGAAATTGATTTGCATGCATTAGCAATTAAGCTCGAAACCATTTTACCTGACTATAAAACTTTGCAATTTCGAGTAGAAGAATTAACAGAGCAGTTAGACGAGCAGCAACAAGCCTTGCAACATCAGCAACAAGAACGTGAAATTTTACGCCGTAATAGCACGCAGACAACTCAACAGATTGAGTTGCTTGAAAAAGATATCTCATTCTTGCAAAGCCAATATCAGCAAATTGCAGCTCAAATGGAGCAAGCGAAAAAGTTTGTTGACCCTATTCAATTAGAGTTACCAAATCTTGAGTCAGAGTTTCAGCAACAATTTGCTCAAACTGAAAAGTTGCAAAAGAACTGGAATGAATGGCAGCTTGAACTCAATAGTGTGCAGGAAAAACAGCAGACTTTGACCGATCAGCGTCATCAATATCAACAAAAAGATGAGCAGCTCAGAGAACAACTTGAAGCAAAACGATTGGCATGGCAAGCAGCCAAGTCAGATCGTGAGCATTATCAAGAGCAGCTTAAAGAGCTAAATGCCGAACTCCAAAAAGGCTTACAAATAGATTTAGCCGAGCACCAGCAAAAACTGGAAAAAGTACAGAAACAGTTTGAAAAAATTGGAGCGGTTAACCTTGCCGCTTCACAAGAGTTTGAAGAAGTTTCTCAGCGTTTTGATGAGCTGAGTCACCAGATTCAAGATTTGGAAAATACGGTAACTCAATTAAAAGATGCGATGAAAAGCATTGACCAGGAAACCCGTAAGCTGTTTATGACAACTTTTGATCAGATCAATCAGGAGTTGCAAAACCTGTTTCCAAAGGTTTTTAATGGTGGTGAGGCGAGTTTAAGTCTTGAAGATGACTGGCAATCTGGTGTTAAACTGATGGCAAGGCCACCAGGTAAGAAAAATAGTTCTCTAGCATTACTTTCCGGTGGAGAAAAGGCTTTAACAGCGTTAGCATTAGTATTTGCGATTTTTAGATTAAATCCGGCACCGTTTTGTGTACTAGATGAAGTGGACGCACCACTTGATGATGCGAATGTTCAGAGATATTGTAATTTGGTAAAAGAACTTTCTGAACATGTACAATTCATTTACATTACACATAATAAGCTGGCGATGACCATGGCAACTGATTTGTTGGGTGTGACCATGCCTGAACCGGGTACATCAAAATTAGTCACTGTCGATTTAGAACAGGCAAAAGAATACGGGTTAGTTTCGGAGTCATAGAATGGAAATCAATACGATTATTGGCATCGTTGTTGCCATTATAATTATGCTAATTGGCTTAAAAATGATTTTAAAAAAGCCAAACCATGCTGAACCCTCATTAGACAGTGATTTGCATATTAATCCTGATAGTAATCAACCAGTTATACCTAGGCACGTGAGAGATCAGCTTGAGAAAACTGAAGCTGAATCTGTAGCGGTGACTAGTGCAGAGCGAGTAGAACCGACTTTAAGCGAAGCTGCGCCGTCACAAGTACCTGAAACAAAACAGTCAGAAATTGAGACCGTAGAACCCGCTAAAGCAATTCAAACTGAACAAACTCAAGCAGTTGTTGAAAACGCTTCTGTAGAAGAAATTAAATCTGAACAAACAGTACCAAGCTCTACCATTCATAAAGATGGTTCAGTTGAGTTGGTTGATACAGTTTCTGTTAAACCGGTAGCTGAAGATTTAGCAAAAGAAAATTTGGAAGCTGAAAGCGAAAAAACTGAGCCTGAGTTGAGTTTAAACCCGAATATTGAAACTGCCGAAATTGCTGAGTTTGAAGGCGAGAGTAATATTCTGGATGTGCATTTACATGAACAGCAACGTTATGATGATGAAAGTGCATTAGCGATGGCTGAACAGATTATTGCGCTAAATGTTTATCCAAACCCTCGTCGTGCATTGTCTGGCGATAAAGCGCTTAAAGTGCTGTTGAAATATGGTTTACGCTACGGTGAAATGTCGTGCTTCCATCGTTATGAAAATACCGATGAGCCGAGTGTACTCATGTTCTCTGTATTGCGTATGACAGACAATGGACCAGCTGGGTTTGATCTTGAAACGCTATCTACTGAACAAGTTCAAGGGTTAGCATTTTTCCTTGCGCTTCCAAACAGTAAAGCCGTGACTGGTTTTGACATGATGGCGAGTATTGCAGGTTTAATCGCTCGTGAAATTGATGGCAAAGTTTACGATGAGAATAATCTTGAATTTACGCCACAGTTAAAAGAGCACTGGCGTCATCATGTGATTGATTATCGTCCGGCACAGGCGACCGCCTAGTTTTAATTTTTTACGTTCGTTGCGATAATTGCAACATATCTAGTCGCAGCTCAGGGTGGAGAAATTTCCACCCTTTTTTATGGTGAATAACATAATGGCAACAACTTCCGTGATCGAACAGATGCGTCAGCTTATTCAACTGATTGCAAAGCATAACCATGCCTACTATGTCATGGATCAGCCGACAATCTCGGACAGTGAATATGATCATTTATTTCACCAGCTAAAAGCTTTAGAAGAGCAATATCCTGATCTTGTTCAATCAGATTCACCCACTACAAAAGTAGGTGGACAAGCACTCTCTAAATTTCAAAGTGTGACTCATGTAGTTCCGATGCTTTCTTTGGGGAACGTTTTTAATCAGGAAGACTTGTTTGCATTTGCACGTCGTGTTGAAGAGCGTTTGCCTAATCAAAAAGTACAATACGAAGTCGAACTAAAACTTGATGGTCTTGCGATTTCTCTTTGGTATGAAAATGGTGTGTTAATACGTGGCGTTACACGTGGTGATGGAGAAACTGGGGAGGACATTACGCAGAACGTTAAAACGATTCGTAATTTGCCTAAAGTGTTACATTCAGATCACTTTGAAATTCCACGTTTGCTGGAAGTTCGTGGTGAAGTACTTATGCCAAAGTCTGGTTTTGAAAAACTCAATGCTGAACAGGAAGCCAAAGGCGATAAAACATTTGCCAACCCGCGTAATGCTGCAGCTGGTAGTTTAAGACAACTCGATCCTAATATTGCTGCGGCTCGACCTTTAGCATTTTATGCTTACGGCATCGCTCAATGTGAACCTAATCATGGCTTAACTACCATGCATGACAGTCTGCAATGGCTCACAAAACTTGGATTTGAAATTGCTGAACGTCAATATCTTTGTAATTCAATTCAAGAAGTACAGCAACGTTATGAGCAAATTCAGCAAGAACGTTCAGATTTACAAGTTGAAATTGATGGGATGGTTGTAAAGGTTGATGACTTAAAGCAACAGCAACAACTTGGTTTTTTAAGTCGTGAACCACGTTGGGCAACTGCTTATAAATTCCCTGCCCAAGCTGCATTAACTACGGTTGATCAGATTGATTGGCAAGTAGGGCGTACAGGTACTTTGACTCCAGTAGCGCGTTTAAACCCTGTGTTTGTAGGGGGAGTTACGGTTTCCAATGTAACTTTACACAACATTGGTGAGATCCATCGCCTAGATGTACGTGTTGGTGACACGGTGAGTGTTTATCGTACAGGCGATGTTATTCCTAAAGTAGAAAAAGTTTGGCCAGAGTTCCGTCCTGTTGATGCTGAAGTTGTACATTTACCTGAAAACTGTCCTGTTTGTGCCTCACCAGTGGTAATGCCAGAAGGGGAAGCTTTAGCACGTTGTTCTGGTGGACTGTATTGTGCTGCACAGCGTATTGAAGCGATTCGTCACTTCGTATCACGTAAAGCTCTAGATATTGAAGGTCTAGGCGATCGTTGGGTAGAGTCTTTATTACACCTCGATTTGCTCAAAGATGTTGCCGATATTTATCATTTGCACGAACACCGAGAAACTTTACTCGGGATTGAAAAAATGGGTGAGAAATCGGTACAAAATCTAATTGATGCCATTGAAGCCAGTAAGAAGACAACGCTTGCGCGTTTTATTTATGCTCTGGGAATTCGTGGGGTAGGTGAAACAACAGCTAGGATGTTAGCCAATACTTTCCAAACTTTGGAAGCGCTTAAAGCTGCTGATGTTGAAGCTTTAAAGAAAACACCAGATGTTGGTGATATTACTGCCGAGTGGATTGCTGACTTTTTCTTGGCACCGCACAACATTGAAGTGCTTGATCGATTAATAGCAGCAGGAATTCATTGGGATGCACCGACTGCACCAACACGCCAACCATTAAATGGCGAGAGCTGGGTGTTAACAGGCACTTTAGAGCAAATGACCCGTGATCAGGCAACACAAATGCTACAAGCATTAGGTGCGCGTGTAAGCGGTAGTGTATCGAGTAAAACCAAATGTGTTGTTGCGGGTGAGAAGGCTGGTTCGAAATTAGAAAAAGCAGCAAAACTAGGTATTGCTGTTATGAATGAGACTGATTTCTTATCACTTATGGCAAGCTACGGGCAGACTTTAAGCGAATAGATCTACCGAAATAAGAACCATTGATTTTAGTTACAAATTTATAAATTGATGGTTTGAGCCATATTTTAACGCTTGTCTGAACTTATAAATTGGACAAGCGTTTCTTTTTGCAGAGGAAATTTAAATAACTTAAACTGCAAATGCGTATGTTTCTCATTTTAATTTGATAAAAATCATAAACTTAACCATTTTTTGTTTTGCAATCACTTTTAAGATTGCCCATAATAGTTCTCATACGATAGGAGATTTATTATGCGTGGCAATCCAGAAGTCATAGACTATTTAAATATGCTCATTGGCGGAGAATTGGCTGCCCGTGATCAATATCTAATCCATTCTCGTATGTATGAAGATTGGGGTTTAAATAAAATTTATGAACGTATTGATCATGAGATGCAAGAAGAAGCTTCTCATGCTGATGCGATCATTCGCCGTGTATTGTTTTTAGGTGCTAAACCAAACATGCACCGTGAAGATATCAATGTTGGTACAGACGTTGTATCTTGTTTAAAAGCTGATTTGGCGCTTGAATATCATGTTCGTGAAAAGTTAGCGACAGGTATCAAACTTTGTGAAGAGAAGGGCGATTACATTAGCCGTGATATGTTGCGTCAACAATTATCAGATACTGAAGAAGACCATACATACTGGTTAGAAAAGCAATTACGTTTAATTGAGTTGATTGGCTTGCAAAACTATATTCAATCTCAAATTTAATAAAAAACCCAGCTAAGGCTGGGTTTTTTATTGGCTCATTTTAATAAAATGAAGTCTTAACTTAGATGTTGTTTTTGTCAAATTGAACATATTCAAAGCCTTACTATATAAGGCTTTGGCAGTTACAAAAAAGTCAGAAAAATTGTATCGCACCCCCTGTTTTTTTTATGAAATTGTTTATAATTTCGCCAATAAAACCCTTGCCTAGAAATTTAATGAGGCAAGGGTTTTTCTATGGAAAATCGGTTGGTATGGATCGCCAATGATTTTATGGTGAGTTCGCGAAATATGTTATTTACCAAACCTGCTGTTCTAGATACAGCTACTCTCCTAAGTACACAGCGTCTTGCAACACGACTAAGCTTTTTTAGCTTAGGTTTTGCGACTGCAGCTTGGGCACCTCTTATTCCTTTTGCACAGCAACGTTTAAACCTAAATCATGCCGATTTTGGTTTACTTTTGCTGTGTATGGGTATCGGGTCAATGATTGCTATGCCTGCGACTGGTGCTTTAGTAAAGCGCTGGGGATGTCGTCCGTTAATTGCTTTGGCATTGATGTTGTTAATGGTTTTATTGCCTAGCCTTACGATGTGGAGCAGCATTGTGACGATGGCCGTAGCATTGTTTATTTTTGGATCGGCAGCAGGATGTCTTGGAGTAGCTATCAATTTACAAGCAGTAGTTGTTGAAAAACATAGTGTGAGAGCTCTTATGTCTAGCTTCCATGGAATGTGCAGTCTTGGTGGCTTAACAGGCGCTATGCTTGTGACAGCATTATTGGCAGTAGGTCTTTCACCCTTAATGAGTACTTTATCAGTCGTTATGATTTTGCTTGTTATTGGTGGTGTTGCGATTCCATCTTGTTTAACGTCTTTTGAACAGGATGAAAAGCCACATGAAGATACCACTCAAGCGCCCAAAAAACTTTATCGTCCTGATGGCATTATTCTGCTTATTGGTGTGATGTGTTTTATCGCCTTTTTATCAGAAGGTGCAGCAATGGACTGGGGTGGTATTTATTTAACAAGTAAATATCAGCTTAATCCTGCTTTTGCTGGTTTAGCTTACACTTTTTTTGCGCTTAGCATGACGACTGGTCGTTTTGCAGGTCATATCTTGCTTAAGCAATGGGGTGAAAAAAATATTGTGACTTATAGTGCAATTGGAGCCGCCATTGGTATGGCTGTTATTGTAACTGCACCAGTGTGGCAAGTGGTTGTATTGGGTTATGCACTGTTAGGATTAGGTTGTTCTAATATTGTACCAGTGATGTTTTCTCGTGTTGGTCGACAAAACAATATGCCTAAAGCAGCAGCACTTTCTTTAGTATCAACAATTGCCTATACCGGTTCATTAAGTGGACCAGCTTTAATCGGTTTAATTGGGGAATGGACTGGTTTAAGTACGGTTTTAACAGGCGTCGCTGTATTACTATTTATTATTGCTTTACTTAACCGTTTTACATTAGTAAAGACAAACTAATTTATAAATAATAATCACCAAATAGCGAACATCGAGAAATTAAATTTCTCGATGTTCTTTTATTTAGATTTATAAAACCTGATAAATAGATTGATAATTATCTTGTAATAATCGTTGAGGCTTCATTAGTAAAGTTGGTGTCTTTTCTAAATCATCCAAGAAATTATTTCGCCAATGGGTAAGATCAGATGATGTTAATCCCTCTATCAATTGTTGATAACGATTAATACGCTCAGCTTTAGACATTTCTAAAGCCATTTTTAAAGCATCCATCATTGCCGCTCTATCTTGTGGGTCAACAATCAAGGCTTGAGACATCTGCTCAGCAGCACCAGCATATTTAGATAAAATGAGCACACCTGGATTTTCTGGGTCTTGAGCCGCAATATATTCTTTAGCTACTAGATTCATCCCATCACGTAGTGAACTGATCCAGCAAATATCTGAATGACGATAAATGTGCATGAGATTATGGTGTTGTACCGTGTCATAGCAGCAATCTACAGGTCTCCAGTCTTCATGCGCAAACTCTTCGTTAATTAACTCCAGCTTGGTTTTAAAACGTTGATATAAGCGTTGATAAGCTGGAATATCGGTACGAGAAGGGATCGCCACTTGAAGATGTCGAACTAAGCCATGATATTCAGGGCTGGTTTCCAAAAAGGTTGCAAATGCATTAAATCTTTCGAGTAAACCTTTTGAATAATCAATACGATCAACTCCAATAATTGTCTTTTGACGTGGTATTTCTTCAAAATTAAACACCGAAGAGGTAGCCAAATCTTGCTGGGCTTGTTTTTGTATAAGTTCAGGCTGAACACCAATTGGGTATGATTTAATTAATATTTGACGTTTTTTATAGCTAATACTGTTGCTTTGAATTTTTTGAGCTTCGAGTAAATTCAGACAAGTCTGCATGCAGGCATTTTGGTCAATCTGAGTTTGTAAGCCAATAACATCATATTGGCTCAAGTCTTGAATTAACTCACGGGCTACCGGAATTTTGTGCCAGATATTCAGACTGGCAAAAGGAATATGTAAGAAGAAACCAATTTTGTTTTGCATGCCTAATTCACGGCAATAGCGAGCCACACTAAAAAAGTGGTAATCGTGCACCCAAATAAGATCTTCAGGCTGAGCAAGCTCTTTTAGCTTTTGAGCAAATAAGCGATTAACCTTTTGATAGGTATTATATTCTTCTGCATCATATTCAATTAGATCATCTCTATGATGCATTGCTGGCCATAAAACTTTGTTAGCGAAACCACAATAATATTGGGCATATTGTTGATGAGTGAGAGGGCAGGTAATGTAGTCAATTCCTTGAGAATAAGCCTGCGCAAATTCTGGCGCTTCGCTATCGGTAATTTGCTGCCCATTCCAGCCTAACCAGATGCCGTTACTATCATTTAGTGCATCTTGTACAGCTACAGCAAGACCACCTGCTGAAGCTTTACCCGATGGCATACTTATTCTGTTCGATAATACGATTAATTTAGACATAATTTTTCTCCATTCTGATTTTGGCTATTTTTGACATATAAGCTTTTTATTCTGTTTTGAAATAAAAGAAGAAAATCCGCGACATTATCAATATCTTTTAATCTATATTTTGCTTGTGTTTCACCCGGACCTACTTTAATACTAAGGCCAGATTGCTGATTAATGTAAGTGAAACCAGATTCATCTGTTAAATCATCACCTATAAAAATAGGTAATACAGCAGGTAAATCAAGATGATTTAATATAGTTTTAATTGCTCTACCTTTATCAGCTTGGTTTGGAATTAATTCAACAACAAATTTCCCTCTATTTATTTTTAATTGAGGATAATTTAAATTAATTCTTTGCATAATATTAATGGCATTATTTTCTAAATTAGGATTTTTACGATAATGTAAGGCAATAGAATATCCTTTATCTTCAATTAATAATTCAGGATGTTTATCACAATTTTTGGTAATATCTTGTTTTAATTTTTTGAAATTAATACTGCTTAAATCTGGTCGAATATAATTTCCTGAATCAAAATAAATATCTAAACCATGTAAACCAGCAATTGGAACTTCAATAGGATATAGTAGTTTGCTTGCTGTATCTACATCACGACCTGTTACAGCAATAACAGGTATATTTAATTTAGTAATTTTTTTTATAACGTCTAAGGTAGTTTGTGGAATAAAACTATGCTCAGGATTAATTTGAAAGGGTGCTAATGTACCATCAATATCCAAAAATAAGCAGTAATTTTTATCTAAAGATAAGTTGTTTATAATATCATTGGGTGTAACAAAAGATGTATTTTTTTCTCTCCCATCAGATATTGTGCTTTGACTGTTCATATTAGCCTTCCTAATACTTTTTGATCAATAATTAATCTTCTAGCATTAAAATGAATTGGTGAGTCATTTTTTTTAATAAAAAAACATAAGTATTAACATTAATTACATTGCATAATGGATTTATAGGCGAAGTGTGGAGTATGTTGTTTTTTGATTGGCTTCAATGTTTAGATAATTAATTTTTTGTATGTTTACTATGAATAATGCGGGTCTTATTTATCAATATATTTCAGAATATTATCACATTATAAATGCTTAATTTTATGCTCTAAAATTTAATTTTTATATTGATTTTAAAAGATATTTTAAATCGATATTATTATATAATCCTTATAAAATTGGCTTTGAGCAGGCATATGAAGTTACAAAATAAAATTTTATTAATTACAGGTTGGGGAGTAGGAGTGGAGCCTTTGCAGTCCCTTAAATTGCAATTGGAAAAAGCTGGCTATCAAACACAACTTATTAATATTTTTAATATTTTAGATGGTAAGTATCGTGCCCAGCTTGATTTAGTTGCTGAGGTTGATGTAGTAATAGGTTGGTCTTTAGGTGGACAGTTAGCAACTCAACTGGTTAATACTTTTTATGAACAAACAGGGCAAACTAAAACTTTAATTACGCTCGCTTCAAATCCTTGTTTTGTTACCAACGATAATTGGCAGACTGCTATGCCTGCTGATGTGTTTAGTCAATTTAAGACTTCTTTTTTACAAACCCCGCAAGCCACTTTAAAGCGTTTTTATTATTTAATTACACTCGGTTCCTCTCAGGCTAAACAAGATTGGATAAGCATGCAAAACATAGCAAATCCGCCTTCAAGTGAATTGCTATCAGAAGGTTTGCAAATGCTTGAGCAACTAAATTTGGTAAATAACTTAAAAAACTATCTAGGTCCGCAGCTTCATGTGTTTGCCGAGCAAGATAATGTCATTCCTTGCAAAATTAGTGAAAATTTCAAGGATATCGCGACAGAAAACATGAGTTATAAAGTATTAGAAGGCGCTACTCATGCTTTTCCATACCTAGAAGTAGATCGAACAATTGAAGAAATCTGCCAATTTTTAACAATTCATCAGCAAAGTTAATAAGCTTTGGTTGATCTCGCAATTTTCTTTCATTCTTAACAGGTTTAACATGTGCTAAATGAAAGATTTAATTGCTGTAAAAGGGTATAGAGGATGACCGATAATTTTGATTTGGAACATATTTGGCATCCATATACCTCAATGACCCAACCTTTACCAACGTTTAAAGTTAAACGTGCCTATGGGGCAACGATTGAACTAGATGATGGTAAGACTTTAATTGATGGTATGTCGTCATGGTGGTGTGCAATTCACGGCTATAACCACCCTGAACTCAATCAGGCAGTGACAGATCAATTACAAAACATGTCACATATCATGTTTGGTGGTTTAACTCACGATCCTGCAATTGAACTTGGAAAAATTCTTTTAAAAATTACGCCGCCAAGTCTCGATAAAATTTTCTATGCAGATTCAGGTTCGGTAGCCGTTGAAGTTGCTTTGAAAATGGCTGTGCAATTCTGGACAGCACAAGGCCAACCACAAAAAACAAATTTTATTACTACACGTTCCGGTTATCACGGTGATACATGGAATGCGATGTCTGTTTGTGATCCTGTTACAGGTATGCATCAGATTTTTGGTACAAGTTTACCGAACCGTCTTTTTGTAGCAGCTCCGCAAACCAAATTTTATGAAGAGTGGAACCAAGAAGATATTGCCGAGCTAGAAGAAGCTATTCAGCAAAATCATGAAAACCTTGCTGCACTGATTATTGAGCCGATTGTTCAAGGTGCAGGGGGGATGCGTTTTTATCATCCTGAATATTTACGTCAGGCGAAAGCACTTTGTGAACAATATAATCTGTTATTAATTTTTGATGAAATTGCGACTGGTTTTGGTCGCACGGGTAAGCTTTTTGCTTGGGAACATGCACAAGTTGAGCCAGACATTATGTGCATAGGTAAAGGACTAACAGGCGGCTACATGACGTTATCTGCTACCTTAACGACAAAGCATGTTGCAGAAACCATTAGTCGCGGTGAGGCTGGGGTGTTTATGCACGGTCCAACCTTTATGGCCAATCCACTTGCTTGCGCGGTCGCTTTAAAAAGTACCCAATTATTAATTGAGCAAGATTGGCAGGCTAATATTGAGCGAATTGAACAACAGCTTAGCCAATATTTAACGCCTTTAAGTCAGCTTGATTATGTTGCCGATGTGCGAGTGCTGGGTGCAATTGGTGTAGTAGAACTCACCTTTAATGTTGATATGAAAACCTTACAGCAACAATTTGTAGACCGTGGAATCTGGATCCGTCCTTTTGGAAAATTGGTTTATGTGATGCCACCGTATGTCATCACGCATCAAGAGTTAAGCGATTTGCTCGAACAATTGGTTGAAGTTGTTCAAACGATGCAGGGAGCGAATTAAGATGTCATTGCTTGATCATTTTTCTGCCGAATTAGATGAGTTAAAGCAACAAGGTAACTTTAGACAATTTACCCAAAATGTGCAGCACGGACGTTTTATTACGATTCAAAATAAAACGATGCTCAACTTAGCTTCAAATGATTATCTTGGGTTGGCTGCTGATATCAATCTTCGTCAAGAGTTTTTAGATAGCTTTCCAATCGAGCGTAGCTATTTTAGTTCATCATCTTCACGTCTATTAACGGGCAATTTTGATGAATATGAACAATTAGAAAATAGCCTAAGCCAAGCATTTGGTGGTCGCGCGGCACTATTATTTAATAGTGGCTACCATATGAATATTGGTATTTTGCCAGCTGTTGCTGATAGTAAAACTTTAATATTGGCGGATAAGTTAGTTCATGCCAGTATGATTGACGGTATACGTTTATCTGGCGCTCAGTATGTGCGTTATCGACATAACGATTTACAACACTTGGAACAACTCCTCCAAAAATATCATGATGATGACAAGATTGAACGAATCATTGTGGTCACAGAAAGTATTTTTAGTATGGACGGTGATGAGACGGATTTAGCCGCTTTAGTTCAGCTAAAAAAACGGTTTGCTAAAACTATGTTATATGTTGATGAAGCGCATTCAATTGGGGTTCGTGGTCAGCAAGGCTTAGGATGTGCTGAACAATATAATGTGATTCAGGAAATTGATTTTCTGGTCGGTACATTAGGCAAAGCATTAGCGGCGGTCGGTGGTTACATTATTTGTGATCCAATTATTAAAGATTATCTCATTAATAAAATGCGCCCACTTATTTTTAGTACTGCACAGCCTCCGATTGTTATGGCATGGGCAAACTTTATTTTTCAAAAAGTATTAGTCTCTCAATCTCAACGTGAACACTTAAAAAATATTAGCCAATATCTTCAACAAGCTGTTGTGCAAAAGGGTTATGTAAGCCCATCGACCAGCCATATTATTCCAGTCATTGTTGGAGAAAGTCAGGCTGCGATCGATAAAGCGAAATACGTTCAGGAAAGTGGTTTTTATGCTATGCCTGTGCGTCCACCAACAGTACCTAAAAACAGTTCGCGTTTGCGTATTTCTTTAACGTCAATGGTGCAGCAACATGAACTTGAAGAATTGGTGAGTTTTCTGTGAGTTTGAATAAAAACTTGGTTGCCCAGCGTTTTGCCAAAGCAGGGCAAAGCTATTCAGAACATGCAATTGTTCAAAAACAGATTTGCCAAAATTTAACAGGTTTAGTTCAGCAGTTTTGTCCGACTACGATGTCGCGTGTCTTTGAAATTGGTTGTGGTTCTGGCAATTTAACTCATCTTCTTACTACATATTTTCAGTTTGAAGAGTTAATTTTGAATGATCTATATGCAGATGTGCAGCAACACTTTAGTCATCAAGAAAATTTAAAATGGTTGATTGGGGATGTTGAAACTTTAGATTTCCCTCAGCAGCTGGATATGATTGTTTCAGGTTCAGCTTTACAGTGGATGCAAGATTTACCGCACTTGCTCGAACGTTGTAATGAAGCTTTAACTGAGCGAGGTTGGTTATGCTTTTCAACATTCGGTTCTAAAAACTTATTAGAGATTAAAGAGCTAACAGGACAAGGTTTAAGTTATTGGTCAGTTGAAAATTGGAATAGTGCCTTAATTCAGGCTGGTTTTGAGATTTTGCATTTGTCAGAAACAGAAACTCAACTCTATTTCGATTCACCTAAAGACGTGTTACAGCATTTAAAAGCAACAGGTGTAACAGCAACGGCGCAGCATCGTTGGACTAAGCAAACTTTACAACAGTTTTATCAAGATTATGATCGGTTTAAGTATGCCGAAGGATATTCCCTGACATATCATCCGATTTATTGTATTGCCCGGAGAATGAAGTAAATGAGTGGCCAGATCTATTTTGTGAGTGGGATTGATACCGAAATTGGTAAAACCTATGCGACAGGTTTCTTAGCAAAATTATGGACTGAGCAGGGTAAAAAAGTGATTACCCAAAAACTCATTCAGACAGGTAATACTGATATTTCTGAGGATATTGAAAAGCATCGTGAAATTATGGGGCAGGGTTGGTTTCAAGAAGATCATGACAAGCTAACCATGCCTGAAATCTTCAGTTATCCTGCTTCACCTCATCTTGCAACACGTCTTGATAACCGAGAAATTGATTTTCAAAAAATTGAAAATGCAACCAAAACATTGGCGGAGCGTTTTGAAATCGTATTGTTGGAAGGTGCTGGAGGCTTAATGGTGCCATTAACCACTAGTTTGCTTACCATTGATTACGTCGCTCAGCACCAGTTTCCCGTTATTTTAGTAACATCAGGTCGTTTAGGAAGTATTAACCATACTTTGCTTAGTCTTGAAGCACTTAAGTCTCGTGGGCTGAAGTTGCATGCCTTGGTTTATAACCTAAAAGATGAATCAAAAGATCCATTAATTTCTCAAGATACTTCAAATTATTTGAAAGATTATTTAGCTATTCATTTTCCTGAAGCTGAATGGATTGAACTGGCAAAAATGAATTAAGTTAAACGGCTATAAAAAACCGCTCTAATTTGAGCGGTTTTTTTACATCTTATGAATGTTTAGAATTTCTTTGAACCACGGTTAAAACCAGTCGATTTACGTTGGTTGCCCGTGTTAGTTGGCGCTTCTTTTTCATCATCACGACGTTGTTGACGTAAGTAACCGCCACGACGTGCTGCCATTGGTTTTTCAGTCATACGATCAGTACGGCGTTTTGCCATACCAAATAAACCTGTACCTTGACGTGGTTTTAACTCAACTGATTTTGCTAAGTTGTCGATGTCAGTTTTGTCGAGTTCCATCCAACGACCAGTACGTAATTCGCGCGGTAAAATAACTGTGCCGTAGCGTGTACGTAATAAACGGCTGACTTTAAGATCTTGCGATTCAAAAATACGACGTACTTCGCGGTTACGACCTTCTTTTACTACAACTTGGTACCAGCGGTTAATGCCTTCACCACCAATTTCAGAGAATGATTCGAATTTGGCAGGGCCATCTTCGAGCTCTACTCCGTTGACCATGTTTTGGCGTAGTTTTGGCGTTACTTCACCCATTACTCGAACAGCGTATTCACGTTCGATTTCATTAGATGGGTGCATTAAGCGGTTAGCAAGTTCACCATCATTTGTGAATAGTAATAAACCAGTACTGTTAATATCCAGACGACCTACCATTACCCAGCGGTCATTGGCAATTTGTGGTAAATGATCAAATACGGTTGGGCGTTTTTCAGGATCATTACGTGAACAGATTTCACCCTCAGGCTTATAATAAATCAATACGCGACGACGAATTTCGTCTTCAATCTGAAACTGAACTTTACGGCCATCAATGCGTAATTCATCGCCTGGTTCAATGCGCTCACCCACTTGGGCAACACGACCGTTTACACTCACGCGTCCTGCGGCAATAACCTCTTCCATATATCGGCGGGAACCTAATCCGATTCGCGCTAATACTTTTTGCAATTTTTCACTCATGACAGCACAACCTTAGACATAATGATCAACAGTCCACCTCTTTATGATTTCGGTGCATTTGCATCGAGAGCCATAAAGGCTTCCTTGGCGTTCTGTAGGGGAGGCAATTGGCCTAGAGAGGCTAGACCAAAAGCATTCAGAAACTGAGGCGTTGTAATTAGCAACGCAGGTCTTCCGGGTAAATCTCTAAAACCGGCTTCTTTAATCCAGTTCCAGTCAAATAGTGTTCTAAGAATCTGACTATTATTAGATACACCACGAATTTGTTCAATATCAGCTCGGGTAACCGGTTGATGATAAGCAATGACAGCCAGGGTTTCTAGTAATGAAGGCGACAGTTTTGTTGGTCGCTCTGGCCAAATTTGCGCAATAATACTACGATATTTAGATCTTACCTGAAAGCGAAACCCTTGTGCTGTTTCAATCAGCTCAATAGACCGACCATGTTGCAATAGCGCGAGCTGTTGCAAAAGTTGACGAAGCTGTTGTTTATTATATTGATTGTTAAATGCTTCTTTTAAGCGGGCAATTGAAACAGGCGCTTCACTGGCAAAGATAATTGCTTCAAGCTGTAATAAGACTTCATGATGTATGTCAGCTAATGACAAATCACTATTATTTTGTTCAAAACTACTCATATTGAAGATCCTTGAATTGCTAACGGGGCTTCAATACCAGTGGCAATAATTTTAATTTTCTGTTGGCGAGTCAATTCTAAAACTGCCATAAAAGTAACAACCATTCCCATACGACCTTGCTGGGGATTGAGTAATTCTTTAAAACTTAACACGTCACCAGACTCTAATTTCTCTTCAATATATGCAATACGTTCTTCGAGTAAAACAGGTTCTTGAGCGACAACATGGGTAATAGGTTCGGGGCGATTAAATACACAGAACAACGCATCATGTAGCGCTGAGATATCGTAACCTTCATAAACAGGAGAGATATGTCCCAAGCTTACATTGGCACTAAATGTATCGCGCTCAAGAATTGGCATTTGACCTAAACGCTCAGCTGCTTGCTTAATGCGTAGATAGGTTTCAAGACGATCAATAAGCTCCTGCTTAGGATCTTTTTCAATACTTATAATTGTAGGTTTTGGTAGAAGTAGGCGAGACTTCAAGTCAGCCAATAAAGCAGCCATCACCATATAATCTGCTGTCAACTCGATATTTAAAGATTTCATGCTATCCATATAGGCCAAATATTGAGTCGCTATAGGAGCAATATCGAGTTGAATTAAATCGAAACCGTTTTTCTGAATCAGATAAATTAAAAAATCTAATGGACCTTCAAACCGCTCGAGCAAAATCTCAAATGCAGCTGGAGGTATATAGAGATCTTCTGGAATTTTGTCATGCCACTCATCTAAAACACGGATGTGTGGAGCGTCTTCCATGGATTGATGAAGTGATTGATTCATTACGATTATAAGCCACGCGAATTTTCAAAAGCATGAGACTTGTTATTCAAGTCCTAGACAGCTGTAAGTAGAAGAACAGCAGATAGTGAAAATCATTCTAAATGAATTGTGTCTTTTAATAAATTACTTAACGACTAAAGTGTAAAAAAAATCCAAAATAAATAAAGAGTATTTTTTTGAGTGATAATACTTTTTTTTAAACTATTGGTAAAAAAGTAAGTGCTTATTCAAAAGCACTTACATCGCCAACACCACGGCGGATAATTTCAGGATGTTCGCCCGATAAATCAACGATACTTGTACTGGTCAAGGTACCAAAACCACCGTCAATAAATACATCAATTCGTTTATCTAACTGATTTTCAATATCATAAGGGTCATCTAGAGGGTCTTCTTGACCCGGTAAAATTAATGTACTGGTGAGTAGCGGCTCACCAAGTTCTTGTAATAAAGCCTGACAAATCGGGTTGCTTGGAATACGTAAACCAATCGTTTTCTTTTTAGGGTGCATCAATCTACGAGGAACTTCACTTGTTGCAGGTAAAATGAACGTAGTAATAGCTGGTGTGTTCGCTTTCAATAAACGATATGTCGCATTATCAACTTTTGCATAAGTTGCAATATCAGATAAGTCACAGCACATAATGGCATATTGATGTTTAGGTCCTAAGCCACGAATCTGTGCAATACGTTCCATGGCATTTTTATTACCGATTTGACACCCAATTGCATAGGCAGCATCGGTAGGGTAGACCACAACATCTCCTGCTCGGATACGTTCAACCGCTTGGGCAATGAGGCGTTGCTGTGGATTTTCAGGATGTACATGTAAATGCATCATATTTTAGAGACTCCATCACGCCAGTGTTAAAAATAATTATTAGGCTTTTTAAATGGCCTAGGCAAGCAATTAACGTAGCTTTTTTGTCAATTAATCAAGGAGTTCACGTTTAAATTCATTTAATTGTAAAGGTGTACCCGAACGTGTACATTGGCAAATAAAACCAATAAGTGCTACTGCATCACGTGGCAACTTAGCTTCACCCGAAAAGTAACGTTGGACTTGAGCATAAACGTTATCTTTAAATAGTTTGCCATCACCGCTATCACCTGTAAGGTTATCGAGTGAAACTCTAAATTTTCGGCCAAAAGATTGCGCAAATAACCATTCAATTGCTTGTGGCTTAATTTCTACTTGTTCAAATAAACTTTGCTGTTCTTGGGTGCGACCATCAGGTGCATACCAATAACCTAAATCTGGTAATAGACGTCTTTTTTCACCTGCAATAGACCAGTGACTAATTTCATGCAAAGCACTATTAAAGAAACCGTGAGCAAATTGGATCTTGGCTGGTTCTTTATTTGTCGCTGGGAAATATTCAGGTTCAAAATCACCACGAACTAATGTCACATTATGGTGGGAAAACCAGTGATTAAAGTGTAAAATAAGCCAATCAACTTGCTCAGACTCCGATTTTGAGCTTGACCATGGTGAGAGTTGCACTAGGTCAGGTACAAGAGTGTTCTGATGAGTTGAATGGGTGCAAACGAGTAATGAAGTGTTAACTTCAGGTTGCGGCTGCAACAGGTGCATTGCTTAATTTACCCCGAGTTCTGTCTAAAGAAGTGCAAAATTGTATCTTAATCTTTGACAGAGTACCGATGAATTTGTAGAATTGCCGCCTTAATTATGTCAGCAAATACCTTTCCGGCACAGATTGAGCCGTTTAAATGGGCTGAACAAGGCTTTACATGGTCAGGTCAACTGCCCTTGTCTCGCTTTGCTCGTATCGCTCGTGAAGCTGTTGGATCAATTGATAACCAATTGATCAACATAGACTGTAAGCTATCAATGGATGCATATCATCGCATTGTGTGGATGGACGGTCACATGGACACGAAAGTTCCAATGGAGTGCCAACGTTGTTTGGAACCTGTTGAAATGCCTCTTGTCTTAGACTTCCATATTGCATTAGTGGATGATGAGTCACTGATAGAGCGCTTGGATGAGGATGCTGATTTCATCGTTTTAGGTGAAAGTGAGTCTTCGACGAAAGGCGATTATGATACGCCTGCCTCGATTAACTTACTCGCATTACTAGAAGATGAACTGTTATTGTTGATGCCTTTATCTCCCAAGCATGATGCTTGTGAACATAAACATCAACCTACCATTCAGAATGTTGTCGAAGAAAAGCGGGATAATCCGTTTGATGTTTTGGCAGGTTTGAAGGGTAAACTTAACTCATAATTTGTGTTATAATTGTGAGATAAGACAACTGAATTTGTTCTGATCCATTTTTTCGATCTTTGTAAGGAGCCATCATGGCCGTTCAGCAAAACCGTAAAAGTCGCTCTCGCCGTGACATGCGCCGTTCACATGACGCTTTAACCGAGAATGCATTAACAGTAGACCAAGCAACTGGTGAAACTCATCGTCGTCACCACGTGACTAAAGACGGTTTCTACCGTGGTCGTCAATTATTCGCTAAAGCAGCTGATGCTGAATAATTGCATGATATGCATTAAGCGTGATGCTTAAGTATAGAAAAAATGGGAGCGAAAGCTCCCTTTTTTTGTTGTTTTTCGCAATTATAAATATATAAATAACATGTTAAATTTCCGCTCCAGAAATGAGTGAAAACCCAAAAAAGGATTTCTTATGTCTGCTAAACGTCTTGAACAAGTAGCTTTAGCCACAAAAACTGCATTTGTGTTTCCTGGTCAAGGTTCACAAAAAGTCGGTATGCTTGCTGAACTAGCAGAACAGTTTAGTGGGGTCGGGCAAACTTTTGCAGAAGCTTCAGATGCTCTTGGATTTGATCTTTGGCATATTGCACAAAGTGGCGAAGGTCTCGACCAAACAGAAAATACCCAACCTGTGTTATTAACTGCCAGTATCGCTTTATGGCGTGTATGGCTTGATTTAGGTGGTCTGGCACCTAAATACCTTGCAGGACATTCACTAGGTGAATACAGTGCATTGGTAGCTGCAGGCTCTATGAGCTTGGCGGATGCAGTTAAATTAGTTAACTTGCGTGGCAAGCTCATGCAAAGTGCTGTACCTCAGGGTCAAGGGGCTATGGCTGCAATCCTTGGCTTGGCTGATGAGAAAGTGGTTGAACTTTGTCAAACCGTGAGTGCATCAGGTGAAGGTTCTGTAGAAGCTGCAAACTATAATTCACAAGGTCAAGTTGTGATTGCAGGAAGTACAGCTTCTGTACAAGAAGTTATGGCTTTGGCAAAAGAGCAGTCAGCTAAAGCAATTGCTTTACCAGTGTCAGTTCCTTCTCATTGTTCGTTGATGAAACCTGCCGCTGAGAAATTTGCAGAAGCTTTGGAACAAACTGCCATTGAGCTACCTACCATTCCTGTAATACAAAATGTCAACGCGGGAATAGCTACCGATGTTGCTCAATTGCGTCAGGCATTAACTGCACAATTGTACCAATCAGTACAATGGACACGTACCATGCAGTCTCTACAAGACCAAGGTATTCAATATGTTGTTGAGTGTGGTCCAGGTACAGTATTGAGTAACCTCGCAAAGCGTTTACCAAATATTGAAAAAGCTTTTTCTATTGATAGTAAGAGCAAAATGGAAGATGCCCTAAATGCTGTTTTAGTGGCAGAAGGAAAAATTGCATGACACAAGAACGCAAAGTTGCATTAGTAACGGGCGCGAGTCGGGGTATTGGCGCTGCCATTGCCCAGCAACTTATTCAAGACGGTTATTTTGTTGTAGGTACTGCGACTTCTGAATCTGGTGCACAAAAGTTAAGTGATAGCTTTGGTGAACAAGGTGCAGGTTTGGCGCTCGACGTGCGTAATCTCGATGAGATTGAAGCAGTCGTTTCTCATATTGAACAGAACTATGGTCCTGTACTTGTTCTAGTTAACAATGCAGGTATTACGAAAGATAATTTGTTGCTTCGTATGTCTGAAGATGATTGGGATGACATTCTCAACATTCACCTTAAAGCAGTTTATCGTTTATCTAAACGTGTGCTTAAGGGTATGACGAAGGCACGTTTTGGTCGAATTATTAATATCAGTTCTGTTGTAGCTCACTTTGCAAACCCAGGCCAAGCGAACTATTCTGCTGCTAAAGCAGGTATTGAAGCATTCAGCCGTAGCCTTGCAAAAGAGATGGGTAGCCGCCAAATTACTGTAAACAGTGTGGCGCCAGGCTTTATTGCAACAGAAATGACAGATGCACTTAGTGAAGACATTCGCAAAAAAATGAGTGATCAAGTGGCTTTAAATCGCTTAGGTGAGCCACAAGATATCGCAAATGCGGTGAGTTTCCTTGCAAGTGATAAAGCAGGTTACATTACCGGTACGGTATTACATGTAAATGGTGGTTTATACATGGCCTAACGCCGATGTATAAACTTTTAAAAATTTTTATATTCAATTAAACTAGTGGCAAATTAAACGCCACAAGCAATGAGGAGAATTCCTGTGAGCGATATCGAACAACGCGTTAAACAAGCGGTTGCAGAACAACTTGGTCTTAAAGCTGAAGAGATTAAAAACGAAGCATCTTTTATGGATGACTTAGGTGCTGACTCTTTAGATTTAGTTGAACTTGTTATGTCTTTCGAAAACGACTTCGACATCACTATCCCTGATGAAGATTCTAACGAAATCACTACAGTTCAATCTGCAATTGACTATGTAACTAAAAAACTTGGTTAATTCGCATATTGCTGAATAAAAAGAAGGCCACCGTAAGGTGGCTTTTTTTATTTTAGAAAAAATTTAAGAGATACATATTTTTACAAGATCAACCTCAATTGATAGCAGAGGTATAACTTTTTTGAAGTATAACAATAAAGGTCAGTTTAATGACTTTACTATAAACAATAATATGAGGACTAAAAGATGGGTCTTTTTGATTTTGTAAAAGGTATTGGCAAAAAAAATACCGCACCAGCAGAACCACAACCAGCTCCAGCAACACCAGCAGAACCTTCTGCACAAGAAGTTGCAAATAAATTATTAGGTTTAATTAAAAGTTTGGGCTTAGGGGTAGAAGGCTTATCTGTAACCTATAACGGTACTACTGATACTGCAATTATTAAAGGGCAGGTAAAAAGCCAAGCAGATAAAGAGAAAATTATTCTTATTGTTGGAAACATTGATCATGTGGCTCAAGTAGATGACCAGATGACAGTGGCAACTCCTGAACCAGAAAGTAAATTTTATACAGTGAAATCTGGTGATAACCTTTCAAAAATTGCGAAAGAAGTTTACGGTGATGCAAATCAATATCCAAAAATCTTTGAAGCAAATAAACCAATGTTAAAAGATCCTGATGAGATTTTCCCGGGGCAAGTTTTACGTATTCCTCAATAATTAAGATTAATAAAAAAGGCGCTTTAAGCGCCTTTTTTGTGCTTTTAAAAACGCTTTGGAATCTTTTGTCCGTTTGGTACAGGGGTGTCTGCATTTTTTAAAACACCGAATAACCATGTTTCAGCATGCTGTACTGCAATTTTTAAAGAATCACCTAAAGCTAAACGGCCAGCGATAAAGCTAGCTAAAGAACAACCTGAGCCGTGATATTCACCTTCAAGGCGAGGACAGCTACTACTCGCTGCTAGTTCACCATTTATGTATAAACTATTTTTAATATGATCTGGTGTATCTTCATGTCCACCTTTCACTAGAACAGCTTTAGCACCCATTTCAAAAAGCTTTTGAGTGGCTTGATCTAAATCAGTAATACCTGTTAGAGCACGTAATTCAACGGTATTTGGAGTAATAATTGTGGCTAGAGGAATAAGTTCAACGAACGCTTTAACGAGAGTTGCCTGATCACCTAAAGAGCCGCCACTGTTTGCGACTAAAACAGGATCAAGTACATATTGATAGTCAGGATGAGCACGTAAAAATTCAGCTAGTGCCGCAATATTATCTGTCGTGCCAAGCATGCCTGACTTAACACATTTAATGGGTAAGTCACCTACAACTGCATTTGCTTGTGCTAATAAGAGTTCTTTTGAGGTTGCTTCGAAGCCAAATACTTGTTGTGAGTTTTGAATTGTGAGGGCAGTACATGCAATTGCTGCATGGGCACCACTTTGTCCAATTGCTTCGATATCGGCTTGTAAACCTGCACCACCTGAAGGGGCTAAACCCGAGAAACAAAGTACGGTTGGACGCACGGTTATTTCCTTTTCAATTTAAATTTACGTTAGTATAAGAGAGTTTGATTAAACTCTCGACCAATTGAATTAAATACTTTACTGGGTTAGTGATTGAATGGCTATAAAACATATTTTGATTGATTTGGATGGAACCTTAACAGACCCAAAAGTTGGAATCCATACTTCAATTCGCTATGCAATGGAGAAATTAGGCTATCCATTGGCTGCTGATTTAGATATTGATTGGACAATTGGCCCACCATTAAAGCCATCACTCGCAAAATTATTAGCTACTCAAGATGATGCTTTAGCTGAACAAGCTTTACTTGCTTATCGCGAGCGTTTTTCGGTGGTTGGCCTGTTCGAAAATGAAGTGTATCCATCTGTTGCCAAAACGCTTAGCGCTTTAAAAAAAGAAGGATATCGTTTATTTGTCGCAACTGCTAAACCAACGATTTATGCAAAACGTATCTTGGACCATTTTGAATTAAGTCAATACTTTGTACATATCTATGGGAGTGAGTTAACGGGTGAGCGCACAAATAAAGCTGATCTTATCCATTATATTCTTGAGCATGAGCAATTAAACCCAGAAGAATGCTTGATGGTCGGTGACCGTCAATATGACGTTTTGGGTGCTCGTCATAACGGTATTGAGGCGGTAGCGGTGACTTATGGTTACGGAACAGCAGAGGAACTTGCTCAAGCACAGCCAAAAGCAATGATTAAGCAATTTTCTGAGCTTTTGGACTACGTTGAAGAACTGGCAGCACAAAAGAAAGTTTCTTAAATATTATTTATTAAATTTTAATTTGAAGGTTTGGCTTTGATCTAAAGCCAAACCTTTTTTGTTTAAATGCTGTGTTGTTGGCGGTATTGAACAAGTTCTTCAATCGTAATCACCGTTAAGTGATGAGTTTGAGCATATGCTAAAACTTGAATGCCCGATGCCATTGTGCCATCCGGATTGGTTAATTCACATAATACGCCAGCGGGTTTAAGCCCAGCTAGTCTTGCTAGATCAATTGTTCCCTCAGTATGACCTCGACGAGTAAGGACGCCACCATTACGTGCACGTAATGGGAAAACGTGACCTGGACGATTTAAGTCACTTGCAACAGCACCATCTTTAATAGCAGTTTGAATAGTTGTTACACGGTCTTTAGCAGAAACACCAGTGGTAACGCCTTGAGCTGCCTCAATGGTCACTGTAAAAGCGGTATGAAACTGGCTCGAGTTTTGAGAAACCATTGGTGGTAGTTCTAGATGGTCTGCTAGCTCTTCTGTAAGGCATAAACATACGATACCCGAGCCATCACGAATCATGCGTGCCATTGTTTCTACCGTTAAAGTTTCGGCTGCAACAATTAAATCTGCTTCATTTTCGCGATCAAAGTCGTCCATAACCAAGACAGGCTTGCCTTGACGGATATCTTCTAATGCTTGTTGAATGCGTTGCTCAGCAGGAGAGAGGGCTGAGAAAAAAAGTTCTGGTTGAATTAAGCTAGACATAATGAAACGCTCTCGTAAAAAATACGGTTGAACATTTCAGGACTGATGTAAAAACAGGCTGGCACTGAAATAAAACGGATTTATCCCAGTTCGTCGTCTTCTTTCATCCGGACTATACCGTCGGCTTTGGAGTTTCACCAAATCTGCTCAAATTACACAATTTAAGCTCGTGGGCTTGTTAATCTATTTATAAAAATTAACTTTACCACCGGTGGGGAATTGCACCCCGCCCTGAAGCGATGGGTTTTATTATAGCGCGCTTGATAGAATTGGCTAGATGCTTTTATAGAATGCTAAGTTTCTTTATGAATAAGCATTTTCATAAATCGAAATAGGCTTTTTAACAAGAGCTTACTTGTTGATATGAAAATGGAATGCTATGTTTTTTATAGAAAATTATAAATAAAATAGGTGTTTCATGCAGATAAGAGACTATTATCCTCTGACCAATAGCTTGTTTATTCAGCATCTCCATATTTTCAGTTATGTATTTATGGCGGTAAGTATTCTGTATTTAATTGCTGCTAACTGGTTGATGCTTCCAGACAGTATTCAACTCGCGATCCCGCCCGTTATATTACTTGTTACAGCTTGGTTCAGCATAAAAGATACATTAAGTGATGGGGTTAGGCAGACCTTACATAGCGTTAGTGGTTTGATGATAGGTTTAAGCTTGGCTGTAATTGGACAGGTTTATCAAACTGGTGCAGACAGTTATTTGCTTTTTTTAATTTGGACATTGCTTTTATTACCGTGGTTATATCGGCCCAATATTGGAATCTTTGCTTTAATTTGTATTACCAGCCAACTCACACTTTTTTTATTTTTTAAACAGACTTTCTGGTCTGAAAAGTTTCCTTATTTATATTTAATCGCTCTAAATCTATTAAGCCTTATTGAGTTTTGGGTATGTATAAAGAAATATCGTGCTTTAAGGTTTGTCTTTATCGCTTGGTTCGCCGTTATTTCGATTATTGGAATGATTCAATATTTATCGAATGAGAATATTCCTTATTTAATTTCTGCCTTCTTTTCAGGAATAATCGCTTTTTATTATTTCTTCAAAAAAGACGATCAGTTATGTGCCAGTTTAATGGCAGCTGTTTTGGGTGTGACTGCAACCATATGGCTTGTAGATGGGATTAATAACCTATTTAAAGACTCTAATGAGTTCATATTTTTATTGATTGCAGGCATTATTTTTATTTGGTTTGCGCTGATTAGCTATCTTTTAATAAAAATTTTTCGTCAAAGCCGCTTTTATGTCATTCCATTGGCAATTGGTGCTTGGCTTGCTGGCTTGTCACTTGCAGCTTTTACGCTGGTGTTTTGGGAAGCTATTTCTTTAGTTATTGGAGTTGTTTTTGTTGGATTGGCGTTTATTCTTTTAAAGAAATCACAAAGCTATTTCTTTCGGCAATTTGCCTATTGTTTGTTTATCAGTGGGCAGACCGCTTTCTTGTTTCATCTTGGTTCAGAAACAGATCAAATTCTATGGGTTTTAATTGCACAGATTTTTATTCTATGTATTAGTTATTTTCTTAAACCACATTGGTTCTTCATTTTAATTCAAATGCTTGCTACGTATGGCATAGCTTTTATCTATTTGCTACAACTGGACCATTCATTGTGGTCAATACATTCTACTCAGACTTATTTAAATTTAACTTTGCTCAGTTACTTGGTTTTTAGTTTGGTGCTCTTACCTAAGAGAGAATCAATAGCCCTATACGAGCGTAGTATTTTTTTATGCGTGATGGTCGTAATTCTTGTAGCTTCTTTTTTCAATACTTTTATGGGGTTGGTACCAGAAAATTCGATAGATCAGCAGTTATGGGTTTTATATTTACTACCTGTTGTCTGGTTACTTTGCTTTAGTGTTCTTCATTTATATCGACAACTTAAGGCACTCACTTTTTTCGCCTTTTTAATATTTGGTGTGTTACTTATTGTGTTGGGATATTTTGAAATTTTCATCCTGCTTATTATTTTAACGTGGGCATTAAAAAAGAAAGATTATATTGTGTATGGAGTGAGCTTAACAGTATTCGTTTTTGTGTTCTGGCAGCTCTATTACAACCTACAAATAACTTTTCTAGCTAAGAGTGCATCTATTTTTATTTCGGGTATTGTTTTGTTGGCTCTGTCTTGGTTACTTCAACGTGAAAATAAAAATGATCTTGTTAAAGGAGAGAAAGAATGAAAAAGTATTTTTCTCTTATTCTTGCCGTTATCACGCTATTATTTTTTGCAGGTTTAGTGGCGAAAAACGAATGGCATTTGCACCATAGTAAAAGTATTTTTATTGAGCTTAAGCCAGTTGACCCTCGTTCAATTTTACAAGGTGACTATATGGCACTGGCTTATGAATTACATTTACAATCTCTTAAAGCTCTTGCAGGAAGTGAAGGTGAGGCTCTGGAACAGGTGATTTTTAATCGCTCTTCCGTTCCCGCAAAAGTTATTTTGGATTCACAAAATCGCGTAGTTCGTACCATTTTAGATATTAATAATTCATTTGCTGGGCAGAGGTTAATTTTAAAAAATCCTGAAAATCGTTTGCAGGCTTTATATCCTGCCTCTCGCAGTTTCTTGTTTGCAGAAGGCTTGGCTCAATGTTATGAAAAAGCCAAATATGCTGAATTTAAGGTAAATCCTGAAGGAGAGGTGATATTGTTCGAATTACGAGGAGAGCAGCTTCAACCATTAAATTGTGAAAAACAAAAGAACTGGTGGGAAGGAACTATTAAGGATTTATAAAATAATAAAAGCCCGTCAATGCGGGCTTTTTATTCTTAAAATAAATTAGGCAACTTGAACAGGAATGCAATTCGCTGTGTGGTTGACTGTATTATTTGGATTAGCATATACCAAACGTGGTTTATGAATATTTGCTTCAGCTTCAGTAAAATCACCAAATGTAGCAATAATTACTAAATCGCCAACGTCTGCTTGATGTGCAGCACCGCCGTTTACTGAAATAATTCCAGAGTTATCTTCACCACGAATCGCATAAGTTGTGAAGCGTTTGCCATTGGTTACATTCCAAACATGAATTTCTTCATATTCACGAATACCAGCTAAGTCCATCAATACGCCATCAATTGCACAAGAACCTTCATAGTGAAGTTCAGCATGGGTTACAACTGCACGGTGAATTTTGCATTTTAATAAACGAGATAGCATGGCTAGCGTCTCCTGAGTAGACCTAAGAGGTAGATCTTATGGTGAAATCTTTAGCTTTTGCGGTTGGCAAAGTGGCTGATGCGCATTTTGCTCCTAAAAAAGCAAGATAGCAAGCATGATTGTTCAACAATTTAAGTGGGTTTATATGCATTAATTTGATTCATGGCCTGTGGAACTTGTCCTTGAACAAGTAGCTTCACTTTAGAAAGGGCATGATCAATTGCAGCATCCATCAGACTTTGTTCACTACTTGGCGCTTTTCCAAGTACGTGACCTGAAACTTTCTCTTTCGAGCCAGGATGTCCGATACCAATACGTAAACGGTGAAAATTTGGACCAATATGAGGGACAATGTCACGTAAACCGTTATGACCACCGTGTCCACCGCCTGTTTTAAGACGAATTACACCTGGGCTCATATCAAGTTCATCATGAGCAATCAAAATTGCTTCGGGAGCAATTTGATAAAATTTTGCAAATGGAACTACACTTTGTCCAGAACGGTTCATAAATGTAGTGGGTAGAAGTAGACGGACATCGTGTCCTTCTATATTACCACGTCCACTGATTCCGTGAAATTTCGGATCATTTTTTAATGTAATGCCATATTTGTCAGCAAGCTGTTCAATGAACCAAAAACCTGCATTATGGCGGGTTTGGGCATATTCTGAACCAGGATTGCCCAAACCAACAATTAGCGAAATATTTGACACTAATCTACGCCTTTAAACACTTATGCGCGTTTGAAGTCAGCGTGCATAGGAGTGTTTTTAGATGGGTGACGTTGTAACGCTTGGATTTTAACGTTTTCAACTTTGTCGCCCACTTTGATTTCTACAACTTCTTCAAAGAAAGCATTGCTTTCTAAAGCTTTTACAAGCTCACGAAGTTCTAAAGTAACAGTTACAGGCTCAGCGTTGCCACCATAAATGATAGCTGGAATTAAAGCTTCGCGACGAAGGCGGCGGCTCGCACCTTTCCCTTGTTTGTCTTCAGCACGCGCTTGAGCGTTTAATACGAAGTTTGCCATGAGTAAATCCTCATTAAAGTTTAAAAGACTAAACTTGCGACCAGTTTAGTGATAGAAAACCCCAGCCAAGGCTAGGGTTTATAAAAAGCTGCAATATTATAAACTATCGAACATTGCACTGATAGACTCTTCGTTATTAATACGACGAATCGTTTCAGCAACCATGCTAGCAACAGAAACCTGACGGATCTTGCCTAAGGTCAATGCTTCTTCAGAAAGAGGAATGGTATCAGTCACAACCAGTTCATCAATAACTGAATTACGTAAGTTTTCAATAGCCTTACCTGATAGTACAGGGTGAGTTGCGTACGCAACTACACGACGTGCACCAAATTGCTTAAGCGCATCAGCTGCTTTACACAATGTACCAGCAGTATCGACCATATCGTCTACGATAACGCAATCACGATCTTTTACGTCACCAATTAAGTGCATAACTTGCGACTCATTGGCTTTTTGACGACGTTTATCAATAATTGCTAAATCGATGTCACCCATCTGTTTGGCAACAGCACGAGCACGTACTACACCACCAACGTCAGGAGAAACCACCATAAGGTTGTCATGTTGTTGTTGACGTAAGTCAGCAAGCAAAGCAGGAGTACCGTAGATGTTGTCGACAGGAATATCGAAGAAACCTTGAATTTGGTCAGCATGTAAGTCGATCATCACGACACGGTCAATACCAACAGTGGTAAGCATGTCTGCGACAACTTTAGCTGTAATCGGCACACGTGCAGAACGTGGACGACGGTCTTGGCGAGCATAACCAAAATAAGGGATAACAGCGGTAATACGACCAGCACTTGCACGACGCAAAGCATCTGCCATAACCAAGATTTCCATAAGGTTATCATTGGTAGGGGCACAAGTAGGCTGAACG